>CAJACJ010000103.1 GCA_903938205.1 uncultured bacterium | reverse complement strand
TTTGGCTTGGCAGGATCGGAGCCGCGGAAATATCGATCGATGCGGATCCAGAACATTTCGCGACCACGCTTCACTTGGTCCTTGCCCACGATTGGAATATTGTTTTCAGACTGACACGCAGTCACGCACGCGCTGCAACCCGTGCATGTGGTGAGATCCACTGACATGGCCCATCGGAAATGCGCGCCATCCAAATTATTTTCTTGCCACAGAGACAAGCGATGCGGCATGTGCACAGCATGGCCGGCGAAATCGGGATGGGTCTTGTACGACGCCAACGAAGTTTGGCGCACAAGTGTTGGCAAGCGTTCTTGAACGCCGTCGTGAGGAACACTTGGAATAAGCGCGGCGTCCACGCTTCCGTGATCTTGCGTGTGCGCGAATGTGTACATGGCGCCAGTGGCCTGCACTGTTGCGCCGCGCACAAGGCGCATGGCAGAAGTTGTGCGCAATGGATACGCGTTGAAACCAGCGTCAACCGCAAGTCGACCGGCGGACTCGCCGCGACCGCAACCCAGCGTGATCGAAACGCAATCATCAACCATGCCTGGAACTGGAAACGCCGCGGCTTGCATGCTGCGGCCGCCTGCGTTCACCGTCACCATGCTGCCTTGGCTTAATCCAAGTCGTCGCATTGTTGGAACAGACATAAGCAATGCGTTGTCCCACGTGATTTTTGTCACAGGATCTGGAAGTTCTTGCAACCAACCGTTGTTGGCAAAGCATCCGTCAAATACGCGCGCATCATTCATGAAGCACAATTCAACGCTCGCGTCACGATTGGAAGGTTGCGCGTCTGCAAGCGTGTTGACCGCGCGAGCAATGTCGCTGCCGCGTGAAGAAACATTCACGCTTGTAATTGGCTTGCCCGCAATAATTCCTGTATCAAGCCACGTGCGCCACGCTGATTCAAATGTTGAACCAGCGAGACCGCTCATGGCCATGTGCGTGCGGCGCACCATTGCGTATCCATCTTGAGGTTGCGAATCGCCAAGCGACATTGTCAACAACATGCCAAGCGATTCAATGGCGCTGTGTCCGCCCTGCGCTGGATCAATCATGGGTTGAATCAGCGGCTGTTGCACGGAAACAGTTCCGTCTGGCGCGCGCACATCGCCCCAACTTTCCAAGAAGTGCGACTGCGGCACATGGAATGTGCACGCGGAATCCATGCTGGTTTCATCGCGGTAATACGCCACGCGCGCGACGTTTGGAACCTTTCCCATGGCCTTGGAGAAATCCAAATCAGCTGGCGCGTTGTAGCAAGGATTGGCGCCAAGAATCATGAGCGTGTCCACTTGACCCGCGTTCATGGACTTCACAAGTTCAGGCAAGCCCATGGTGTCAGCCGACATTGGCTCCATGTTCAGCGTTGTTCCGTGTGCGCCAAGTGATTCATTGATGGCCGCAACCAACGCCACAACTTCCGTGGGCTGACCATCGCCACACACCAACACGGATGTTCCTTTGGCGCCTTTTAAATCTTTGACAAGTTGTTCGAAAATTTCTTTTTCGCCATCGCCCAAAATACTTTTGGAAGCGGGACACGAAGCCAATCGATCAATGGCGGACTTCAACGCTGAATCACCGGTGATTCCAAGCGCTTGCGCAATCATTGCAACAAACACTGGCATGTCACCGCGACGAACGGCCAGGCGGCTGTCGGCGGCCATTCCAGAAACGCTCACGCCCGCTTCAACCACATACATTCTGTTTTGCGTCTGCTTGGTTGGATCTTCTGCGCGCACGCGGCGACCATCGGCCCAACTACGCATGTTGCGCAATGCGAATGGACTTGCGGAGAATGGATCCCAATCAAGCGCCACAATCACGGTGGCATTTTCAAGTTGCGGTTGCGAGCGTATTGGCTGTCCGAACGCAATGTTGGAACCTTCGCGATGCGTGTTTCCAAAGATGGCGTTCCACTGAACAACTTTTGCTTTTGGGAAAGTCTGTGTGAAGCGCGCAATCATGTCCAACATGGTTGGGCTTGAAGTCTTTTCAGTGAGAACGACAAGACCATCGCCCTGCTTGGCTTGCATTGCTTTGGCGCGTTCGCCTAGCCAAGATTTAAATTCAGCATCATTGGATGGCTTGCCTGCGCGGAAAACTTGGCGGCTGCGATCGGGGTCGTACAGTTCAAGCACGCGAGATTGCATCCAGCTAGTGGAAGTGCCACCCCAATATGGATGCGCAGTATTGCCATCAAGTTTGATTGGCCGGCCATCGAAACTTGTGGCGACCAGTCCATATCCAATACCCATGAAATCAACCGCGGTTGAATAAGTCACCGACACGCCAGGCGTGCGGTTTGCAGGCTGGCTTGCGTTTGGAACAATTTTTGACTCCGGCCATCGGCGGCAACCCGTCAGCCCCATGCCTGCAAGCGCAAAACCCGCGCCCATGATCTTGATGAAGTTGCGGCGGTCATCACCTTCAAGCAGATCGCTTGCGGCGGAAAATTCGCGTGCGGCAAATGCACTGGCTTCGGCGTCAGCAGATTGCGCACCAAGCGAACGCCACAATGAGCGGCCAGTGGCTGCAACTTTGTTTTGCGCAGACGTGCCTTGCGTTGACGAACAACCACAACCACTTTGTTGCGCAGACGTGTCTTGCGTTGACGAACAACCACAACCACTTTGTTGCGCGGACGTGTCTTGCGTTGACGAACAACCACAACCACTTTGTTGCGCGTCATTGATCGGAAGCGAAATATCTTTTGATGAACTCATCGATGGCATGTTGAGCAATTATCGTTGGGGTGAATGTTGTTGAGATTTTGCAACTCAACGCGTTGCGCGTGAGTCATTTCTTTGTTCTGGTCCCACGCCATTTGCGTCACCATGGATGGAGGACGAATTCGATCGGTTGGATTGCGATGGCATTCCAAACACCAACCCATGGAAAGCGGAGCCACGCGATAGACAACTTCCATTTGGTCAATTCGTCCGTGACATTCAACGCAACCAACTCCACGCACAACGTGCGCGGAATGATTGAAATAGGAGTAATCCGCCAGTTTATGCACCTTGATCCACTCAATTGGCATTCCTGTTTCATAACTGGAACGAACCTTCTCAAGCTTGGGACTTTCGCGATGAATCTGTGTGTGGCAATTCATGCACGTCTGAGTTGCGGGCACTGCGGCGAATGAAGCATTCTCAACACTTGTGTGGCAGTAGCGACAATCCATTCCCAACTTGCCGGCGTGTATCGCATGGCTATATGGAACAGGTTGCGTTGGCATGTAGCCCGCTTCCAATGTTTTTGGACTAAATCCATAGGCCACAAACAAACCCACATACAGTGGCGCAATAGCGCCAAGTAAAATCACAAGGGGAAGAAATGCGTTGGACCAGCGTGGAAAGAGGAAGCGACTCACGGGTAAGAAGTGTTCCTGTTAGAGGCAAGTAAAACATTGTGAAAAGTTTCACAATGTCTGAATAAACAATCCTACGGGTGTTCCCCTGCATGCGTCAACAATGGGAAAACATTTTGAAACACAAAACAAAGACTCATGCCCAGGCCAGGCAGAATTTTCAAATTTCAGAAACTTATTCTTTATTGTGCAACTTATGTTTCCGCGCACGCCGCATGGACCCGTGAACTCATTTCACTTTTAGATGAACCGAGTTATAGATAGGTCATCGTTTCACTTGCGATTTATGTAATCAATATACATCCACAGTTTTTGAAGATACAGAAGGATATAAATTTGTAACTCTTTGTAGTAAATGAATTTACGGCATTTATGGCCTTCAAAAGAGATGCCTTAGCTTATTTTAGTGTTATAAGACCTATAATCCAATTCCACCCATTTTCCTTAGCCGCAAGGAGCATGGGAGTGGTACGGTCGACCCAATTCACATGATCGACACCCACTGCCATCTCACATATCAACCATTTCGCAATCGCCTGAAGGAGGAATTGGACGCCGCCGAAGCCGCCGGAGTGCGTGCGTGCATTTCTATTGGCACGAACAGCGAAGACTCCAATGCGGCACGCGTATTGGCTGAAAGTGATCCGCGCCTTTGGTTTACAGCTGGCATTCATCCGCTTTCTACAGATGACCCCGTTGATTGGGGCACACTGCGCGCGTGCGCCGCGCATCCTCGTTGCGTTGCGTGGGGCGAACTTGGCCTTGACAATCATTATGAAAAACCAGTCGCATCGCTGCAGCGCACCATGCTTGACGCGCAACTTGATCGCATTGCGCGTTGGTCCGACGAAGGCCTTTCAAAACCAATCGTGATTCATTGCCGAAAAGCATTTGATGATTTAATTCCTATTTTGCGCGCCAGTGGTTTACCAAGTGATCGATTTGTTTTTCATTGCTTCACAGGCACTCCAGATGAGGCGCGAAAAGTTCTGGATTTTGGCGCGTGCATTTCATTCACGGGCGTGGTGACGTATCGCAACGCTCCCGAAGTGGCCGAGGCCGCAAAACTTGTTCCCGCAGATCGAATCATGGCTGAAACTGACGCGCCCTTTCTTTCGCCTGAACCCATGCGCACGGCAAAACCAAATCGCCCCGCTCATTCCATTGTTGTGGCGCGACACTTGGCCAAAATTCGCGGCGTTGACGAGGCGACATTTCTGAATGTGCTAGACGACAACGCCGTGCGATTTTTCAGTCTGCCGCTGGAAAAACTCACGCCAATCGGCGGCTAGCATCGCAACATGACTGTTGATCATGATCCCAATCCAACGCAAGGCTCAATGAGCTTTGGTGATCATTTGGAGGAATTGCGCCGACGTTTGTTGTGGTCCATCGCCCTGCCAATTCCACTGGCCATACTTGCATTTTCCTACGCCGAAGTCATTCGTGATTTTTTGTGCGCGCCGGCGATTACGGCATTGAAGGCGCATGATTTGCCAGCGCAACTACAAGTACTGAGCCCCATCGAGGCGCTTTCAACGGACATGTATCTCAGCCTGATCACCGCGATCGTGGCCAGCAGTCCTTGGATCTTTTGGCAAGTATGGAAATTCATTGAGCCAGGCTTGTACTCGCATGAAAAACGATTTGTGCGCTTTTTAATTCCACTCAGTTCCCTGCTCACGCTCGCAGGTTTCTCGCTGCTCTATTTTATTTTAATGCCATTCATGCTTGATGTGCTTGTGAGCTTTGGTAGCGAGTCCCCCGCACTGATTCCCACCAACACGTCGTCCGTCGAGGAGACAACGCCCGCGCTGAACGCGTTCACCATTCCAATACTTTCAGAAACTCCAAGCCATGTTGTGGTTGGACAAATGTGGATGACTCCCGACCACAAACTTGTGGTTGCCGCGCCACACGATTCCACAGGCATTGAACTGTTCACGGTGCCATTGATGCACGCCACAAGGCTGGCGCAACAATTTCGGCTGGCTGATTACCTTGATTTCACACTGACATTCATCTTGGGCACATGCGTCGCATTTCAAGCGCCGCTGGTTGTTTTATTGCTGGGATGGATTGGCGTGCTTGACGTGCATGCACTGGGTAAATTCCGCCGCTACGCCCTTTTTCTGGCTCTCTTATTGTCAGCCATCATCACGCCTACAGGCGATCCAATTTCTCTCTTTATTATGTTTGTGCCTTTGTATTTGCTGTATGAATTGGGAATTATTTTGTTGCGCATAGCTCCACCGCACGCCGTTGCCGGCGGCGAAGTGTCCAAACGCTTCACTCGACTTTTTCGCGGAGAGCGTTAATGCGCTTGACCAAATGGTCGCGAAAGCGATGCAGAGTTGCCGCAACGTTGGCATTGCACAAACGTCAGCACGATTGGCTTTCGTGCATCGACCTTGAAATGATGAGTCGCGCACTGCACCTGGCGCGCGCCGCTGGCGTAAGCGGTGAAATTCCAGTTGCTGCCATTGTGTATCGCGGCAAAGAAATTATTTCA
>CAJACJ010000102.1 GCA_903938205.1 uncultured bacterium | reverse complement strand
CCGCGCTGCAACCGCTGCAATGTGCGCCGAACAAGTTCACTTTGTGATAGCCATGAGTTGATCAAACAGCGATTTGGCGCGCCACCTGCACCGCGAACATTTCAAATGTGCGGGCGGAATCAAGCGATGTTCCGTTCTTTGTGGATTGATCGGCGGCGATCGCGGCGGCGAACATTTTCGCAGCCACGCGCGGGTGCACGCGCCTGGCGATACGTGAAATACTGCCCGCGCTTGGTCCCCACAACTTCAGAGCCTTGGCCACATCGCCTTCATTTTTTCCACTGGCAAGCATGCGACTGGCGTCGTGAATTTTGCGCGTCAGATCCACCAAGCTCCAACCAATCATGACTTCAGGCACGCGACTCACCGTGAGCAACTCGTGCAGCAGTTGCAATGTCGCCGCAGTGTCGCCCGCAAGAACTGGTTGTTGAATTTCCCAAGCTTGCTCCTCGCGGCTGAGTCCAGTGAATTCCTGCACAAGTTTGCGCGTGATGACCACGCTGGGATCGCCAGGCTGCGCCGCGGCTGAGGCAAGCTTGCACAACTCCGTATCAAGGCGCGCCAAGTCGCAGCCTATTTTTTCTATCAACAAATCAGCGGCGCTGGATTCCAGTGTGGCCGTATAGGTTTTTTTTGCGCGTTGCACGCACCAGTCACGCGCCTCTTCATCGCCGGGCGAATCGCATTTCAACACCGCGCCAACTTTGGAAACCATTTTGTCAAAATTTCCTGGGCGCCAACCCGATGCGCTACGCATCAGAAGCGTGGACTCCGCCTGCGGATTTTCCGCGTACCGCTCCATGGCGCGGCGGCGATCCTCGCTGCCCATGAAAGCCTCCGCGTTGTCCACAATGACCAACTTGTGCGTGGCGAGAAGACCAAACATGCGCAACTCATCCAGTACCGTGGCCAGCGACGTGGTGGTTCCATCAAAATCAAATCGATCCACGCTGCCAAATTGTTTTTTTAAATCAGCCTCTAAGGCATGCGAGCGTTCCAAACGCAACAGCGAATCTTTTCCAGTGAGAACCACAACGCGCATGTCGGCGTTGACCTGGTTGGTGCTGGAATTTTCGCGCTTGGCCATTGTGTAAGAGTATCTTTGAGCCCGCCACGCGCGGCAAGAAAAATCAACGCGCCATCGCTTACCTTCTACTTGTGAATATTTCCGCCACTGAATCTTTCAACTTCGCCACGGAAGCCAACTTTGATGGCTTGGTTGGCATGACGCACAATTACGCGGGACTTGCCGCGGGAAATATGGCCAGCCAGAACAACGCGGGTCGCGTTTCAAAACCAAAGGCGGCGGCGTTGCAAGGCGTTGCAAAAATGCAGGCAGTTGCCGCGCTTGGAGTGACGCAATGTTTTTTCCCGCCGCAAGAACGTCCCGCACTGTGGGCATTGCGCGCGCATGGCTTCACGGGCTCCGACGAAAGCGTGCTTGCGCAAGCGCACGCCAACAAGCCACATCTTCTGGCGCAGTGTTGTAGTTCCAGTTTTATGTGGAGCGCAAACGCGGCAACCGTTGCGCCAGCGCAAGACACGCGCGATCACCGAACACATGTGGTGGTGGCTAATTTAAAATCCATGACGCACCGTGCCATTGAGCCGCCATGCACGCGCGCGATGCTCAACGCCGTGTTCACCGACCACTCGCAATTTGAAATTCACCCCGCACTTGCGGCCAACGCCAACATGGGCGATGAAGGTGCTGCCAATCACACGCGCCTGTTTGACGCGGCCAACACCAACCAACCCGCCACGCATTTTTTTGTGTACGGAATGGACGCGCTCAATCCGCGGCTTCAACCAAAGATTCATCCGGCGCGCCAAACACTGCAAGCCAGCCAACGTGTGGCCGAAGTATTGCAACTCAACCCCGCGCATTGCGTGTTCGCGCAACAAAATCCAGACGCCATTGATCAGGGCGTTTTTCACAACGATGTTGTGGCTGTTGGAAACGCTTCCACACTGCTCTATCACCAAGATGCCTGGCTTGATCACGATCGCCTCATGGATTCGCTTGCCCAGCGCGTGGGAAATTCATTTTGTCCAATTATTGTCAGTCGAGATGAACTCACCATTGCGGAGGCGGTCACAACTTATTTGTTCAACTCGCAATTGGTCACGACACCAGACGGCTCCATGACGCTGGTGTGCCCTAGCGAAGTCGAACACCATGCGCGTGCCAGCGCCGTAGCGCGGCGCATTCAACAAGATCCGCGCAATTCAATTTCGCGCATCCTTTATATGGATGTGCGCGAAAGCATGCGCAACGGCGGCGGTCCCGCGTGCTTGCGCTTGCGCGTGCCGCTTGCGCCAACTTCAAGTCAAACTTCAAACCAAACTTCGGGCGCGAATCTTTTGGCGGGAATTCATGCGGGCTGTGTATTCAACACGCCTCGCGCGGAGCAACTGCGCGCCTGGATTGAGCGTTGGTATCCCGACCAACTCACGCCCGAAGATCTTGCCGATCCACAACTTCTTATCCGCAACCGCGACGCGCTTGACGCGCTCACGCAACAACTTGGTCTTTCGGCCATCTATCCGTTTCAAGGCGTTTCGCCCTTGTAATCGCAAAATAAAAAGTTCTTCAACACCGCGTCACAAGATCCGTGTCGTCGCTATGATTCCACCTCCATGTCGACGCAATCGATTCAATTACCGCACGAAGTTCTATCTTCGATCATTCGTTCCAACACCAATTCCACGAGTTACCAACGAACTCGCGAGATGACCATTGACGAGCTGCTGCTCGAAAATCGCGTTGTCTTCTTGATTGGCGAGATTGGTCCATCAAGCGCCGCGCGCGTCATGATGCAAATGTTGTATCTCGACAGCCAAAAGCGCGGTCAAGACATCAACTTCTACATCAACACTCCAGGCGGTGATGTGGATGAGACGCTTGCCATTTACGACACCATGCAATTTATCTCCAGCGAAGTTTCCACCTACTGCATTGGACGCGCGTACTCAGGCGGCGCGTTGTTGCTGGCCGCTGGCCAAGCCAAGAAGCGACACATTTTGCCCAACGCCAAGGTCATGATCCATCAACCTTCAGGCGGAGTTGGTGGTCAAACTTCTGACATTCAAATTCAAGCGGAGCAAATCATCAAGGACAAGCGCGCGCTGAATGAAATTTTGGCGCGCCACACCGGCAACCCTGTTGAACGAATCGCCAAAGATGGTGAGCGCGATAAGTTCTTCACGGCCACGGAAGCTTTGGCGTACGGTCTTGTGGACGAGATCGCGGCGTTCCCTGACAAATCGAAAAAGTGATTGAAGGCGTGATTGCAGACGTGATTTCCAAACTGATTTAATTTCCAAAACTCAAACAAACAACGAGATCAACCGACCATGACACTTGTTCCAATCGTGATTGAAAAAACCGGACGCGGCGAACGCGCGTATGACATTTACAGCCGACTGCTCAACGACCGAATTATTTTCGTGGGCGGACAAGTCAGCGACATGATGGCCAACTTGGTCGTGGCGCAATTGCTTTTCCTGGCCAACGAGGATCAGAAGTCCGACATTCACTTGTATGTCAACAGTCCAGGCGGCAGCGTCACCGCGGGCTTGGGCATTGTGGACACCATGAATTTTATTCCGTGCAACATTTGCACCTACATCATTGGTCAAGCCGCCAGCATGGGCTCGGTCATTGCGTGCAGTGGAACAAAGGGCAAGCGTTTCGCGCTGCCGAACGCTGAAAATTTAATGCATCAGCCGCTCATTGCGGGCGTGCTTGAAGGTCAAGCCACCGATCTTGAGATTGAGGCACGCCACATTCTTCGCATGCGCAGTCAGCTGTACGCAATTTATTCCAAGGCCACAGGTCGCAGCGAGGCACAAATCGCTGAGGATTGTGAGCGAAACAATTGGCTCACTTCACCAGAAATGTTGAAGTACGGCTTGATTGATAGCGTGCTGGATAAATTGCAAATTCGCCCACCCGCGGCCTAATTGCGATTGATCTGATTCATTGACATATGAATCCATTCGCCTTGACGACGAAGAGTTATCTCATGTCCGCGAATGTGCTTGGCTGATATTTCCACCAGCACCACTGCACCACAAGCGCGCTGGTCATTCCCAAAGCAACACCAACAATCACGTCAGTGATGTGGTGATTCTGTGACATGATGCGATTGAGTCCGACAAGCACAACACCCGCCAAAGCCACCGGCAGCAATTTCGGCCAGCGCAACACGCACACAATGGCAACCGCGCCAATGGTGGCGGCATGCCCTGATGGAAATGAAAAACTAGCTCCCTCTGGAATCACACCTTGCCAATTTGGTCGGGCGCGCATGAAAATAAATTTCACAATATTCACCACCGCGCCGCTGGCCGCAATCGAAATACAAAGAAACACAGCCCATGTGGCAATGTCCCGGCGCTTGCCAAAAATTCCAATCAACAAAATCGCCGCCGCCAGACAAATCCATGGCAGCGCATCGCCCAAAAGACCAAGCGAGCGCAGGAAAACCCACTGCTCCAACTCCTCCTTACTGAATTGATTGATGAATTGCTTGTCGAAAAAAAACCAGGTCACGGTCACCAACGGAATCATGCCCACAAAAATTCCCGAAATGAGCGCCCTGCCCCATGGCTTTGCAAGCAGCGGTTTCAAACACAATGACTGACCAGCAAACTCTGGTCGTGATTCATTTCGTACATATGTTTCTATGGAAGACATGGTTGTGAGGGCGTGGCGCAAGCCAAGTCAAGTCAAGTCAACGCTTGGGCTTGCAAGTGATCATACAAAATTTACAATTATTCTCCCCTATGATGCGCCCATGAGCGATACCAAAGATGCGGAGCGCGCGGTCGAAATGTTTCGCACTGATTTTGCGCGGGTGAAATCCGAAGTGCTCAAAGTGATTGTTGGCCAAACCAATGTGGTGGATGGCGTGCTCATTGCCTTGTTTGCCGGCGGCCATGTGCTGCTTGAAGGCGTTCCGGGACTGGGTAAAACGCTTCTGATTCGCACGCTCAGCCAAGCGCTTCAACTGAAATTTGGCCGTATCCAATTCACTCCAGACCTCATGCCCGCCGATGTCACTGGCACCACCATTGTGGTTGAAGGCGAGCATGGCCGCGACTTTCAATTTCGTAAAGGCCCCATCTTCGCGCAAATTCTTTTGGCCGACGAAATAAATCGCGCGACACCCAAAACGCAAAGCTCACTGCTGGAAGCAATGCAGGAACGCAGCGTGACTGTTGGCGGAGTGACGCACCCTCTTGAGCCGCCGTTCTTGGTCATGGCCACGCAAAATCCAATTGAGCAAGAGGGAACATATCCATTGCCAGAAGCGCAACTGGATCGATTCTTTTTCAAGTTGCTTGTGGGCTACAGCACGCGCGCGGAACTCACCACCATTCTGGAGCGCACCACCAGCGGCGTTGAAGCCAAAGTTGAAGCAGTGCTTGGCGCGGAACAAATTATCGCGTATCAAAAGTTGGTGCGCAAAGTGCGGGTGGATGCGGCCGTGCAGGATTACGCGGTGCGCCTGACATTGGCCACGCATCCAAAGAGTGAGTTTGCAACGCCCATGGTCAATCAATTCGTGCGCTTTGGCGCAAGTCCACGCGCAGCGCAGGCGCTTATTGTGGCGGGGAAAGTGAATGCGTTGCTCGCAGGCCGCAATCATGTCGCCTTTGAAGATGTGCGCCCCGCGCTGTTGCCCGCGATGCGTCATCGCATGTTGCTGAACTTTGAGGCAGAGGCCGAGGGCCGAACCGCCGATGGTATTTTAGAAAATCTTCTTGAGACCACTCCCGCCGACATTCGTGCTGAAACGCAAACCGTAGGAAACAAAAAATAATGCGCACTTATATTTACCTCACAACCTTGACTTTGTTGACTGGCTCCGCCCTCGCGCAAAATATTGGCGGCGACAACAAGCCCGCGCCAAAAACGCCGGCCAAAGTCGCGCCAGTGACCACAACAACGCAACCACCCGCCACTTCCACAACGCCTGCCGCTGCAAATGCGGAGACGGCGACAACGCCAGCCACAACATCAAATACTTCCACTACGCCGCCGGCGCCACCAGAACAAAAGCCCGACATCAATTTAAAAATATCGGGTGGCTACAGCCATCAATTCAGTACCTCCATTGAAGGCAGTGGCTCCTATACCGCCGACCGCGCGTACTTTGGAATTTCAAGTCGCTACACGCTTACTGAAACCGTCACGCTTTCCGTAGGTGTTGCCTATGAATACGACTACTACAACTTCACGGG
>CAJACJ010000101.1 GCA_903938205.1 uncultured bacterium | reverse complement strand
GCCGCCGCCCTGTTGTGGCCGCAAAGCCAAAGTAAATTCAACGCTGAATTTTCACTCAATGACGACGCACAAGCACAGAACAACACCACTGGTCAGACTGCGCCAATCACAACAGCAGATCACTCAACGACCACATCTATAACAGTGCCAGCCACAAAGCCATCTGTTGCAAATTCAAACATTATTGTCGCTGCAACACCAGTCACACAAACCGCTTCCAAACCCGCAACAATCACGCACGGCAATAACAATCAACTGGAAGTTGACGGCCGCTACACCATTCTTGGCTCGGGTACAGAACTTGATCCATACCGCATCACCTGGGATCTTCTCAAGAGCGCGTATGAAACGATGGACCTGAACGGTTCACGGGTCACTCCACCAAAGCGCCTCGAAATGCTCAACGGAACGTATGTGCAAATCAGTGGATATCTAGCGCCGCCTTTGTGGGGTCAAGAAACAAAAGAACTTCTTGTCATGTTCAATCGTTGGGATGGCTGTTGCGTTGGATTGCCACCAACTCCATTTGATTGCATCGAGGCGCAACTTGCAGCGCCAATGAAATTGGGCGCCGCGCATTCCATAAGTTACGGCACCATTCGCGGTAAATTTATTGTGGAACCCTTCAAGGCCGGCACATTTTTAATTGGTCTTTATCGGCTGGAAGAAGCTCAAACTGACGATACAAAGTCGCGCTGACACATTGATGCCGTCAACTTCATTGCTTGTATTCCAAGTAAAATTCAAACGCAACATTCCACTCAGTCACATCTGACCTTCACTTGCGCTTGACTCGCCGCTGGAGTTGTGGAACACCATTGCGTCATATTTGTTCTTTCCAACATTCGACGACCAATCATTGCTCGCCGCTCCGCTTCTCAAAGTGGGCTGGACGCTCAACTATGAAATGCTCTTCTACGTCATCTTCACAATGGCTCTATTTCTAGGCAAATCACCGCTCAAATTCACCGCCGTCATTTTCTCTCCTGTCGAGCAAGTTGATGCGATGCGTCCAGTGCCGCTGAAGCAGACTCCCCCAATCCCTTTTCCGCATGCGCGTGCGTCGCTGAAGTAAGCGACGCGGTCGACGCCAGCACATTGATCGAAGAATCCGCAAGAAACGCGTACAAATCACCGGCCATGTCCTTTGCCACGGAATACCTATCCACCGCGCGCTTTGACATTGCTTTGGCGCAAATGCGTTCAAGCTCCTTGGGAATATTTTCATTGATCGCGCGCATGGGTTTTGGATCAAGGTTGCGAACTTGATCAAGCACTTCCTCTTGCGTGTTGCCAGTGAAAGGTCGCCGACCAGTCAGCATCATGTACAGCACAACTCCCAAACTGAAAATATCGGCTCGCCCATCAACTCGGTGCGCCTCGCCGCGCGCCTGCTCTGGCGACATGAACGACGGACTGCCCACAACTTTCTGACCCTGCCCCACATCTTGATCACGCAACACAAGACCAAAATCTCCAATCATTGGATGGTCGTCATTGTTGTCGATCAACAAATTTCCAGGCTTGATGTCTCGATGCACCAACCCTTGCATGTGCGCATAGTTCAAAGCCTCCGCCACCGTCGCCGCAATTTTCACGCTCTCGTTTATTGAAAGCGTCTTGGTCTGTATGCGAATATCAAGATCAAATCCATCAATAAATTTTGAAACCACAAAGCAAGGACAACCCGCGTCGCTGCCG
>CAJACJ010000100.1 GCA_903938205.1 uncultured bacterium | reverse complement strand
TGGAAGCATGGTTCCAGCGCGCTTGTCGCTTGGCACCGAAGGCGCGGACAATCAATATTCAGTTCCAAGCAAGCGCGTGATGCCAGAGGCGATCGCGTTGACGGCGCGTGACGCTATGGAAGGCGTCATGACTGAAGGAACCGGACGTAAAGCGCAGAGCGAGTTTTATAGAATGTTTGGCAAGTCTGGCACCGCTCAGTTGCCAAAACCAAAGGGACAAGGCAAGGGCTACTTTGAAGATCGCTATGTGAGTTCTTTTATTGCTGGCGCGCCTTTTGATAATCCAAGAATTGTGTGTTTGGTTGTTATTGATGATCCAGATAAATCAAAGGGACATTACGGAGGTTCCATTGCTGGACCCGTATGCCGCAAGATGATTGATGAAACCCTGAACTACATGGGCGTTGAGCCAGATCAAAGCGAGAAGCAAGCGAAGTTGGCGGTGCGTGAGCGCGGCGAACCTGATCGGCATTGATATTGCAATGTATGTTTGCAAATTGAATTGTCAGTTTTGAAATTGACAAGCAGTGGCGAATATATTGCGCACGCGGCGTTGCTTAGACATCCAACAACAAGCGCTCTGGATTTTCAATGGCGTTTTTAATGTCCACCAAAAAACCAACGGCTTCGGAACCATCCACAATACGGTGGTCATAGCTCAGCGCCAGATACATCATTGGACGAATGGCGACGTGGCCTGGATTTTTTGGATCTTCAACCGCGCGATTTTTAATGGCGTGCATGCCAAGAATTCCAGACTGCGGAGGATTCAGAATTGGCGTGCTCATAAGACTGCCGTACACGCCGCCGTTGGTGATAGTGAATGTGCCACCAGTCATGTCGTCGACGGTGAGTTTGTTGTCGCGCGCTTTGACGGCGAGCTCGCGAATGGTTCGCTCCACTTCGGCAATTGAAAGACGATTGGCGTTGCGCAGAACGGGAACCATAAGTCCCTTGTCGGTGCCAACGGCCACGGAGACATCGATGTAGTCGTGGTACTCAACCTCGTCACCAATAATGAAAGCGTTGAGGCGCGGATATTTTTCCAGCGCGCCAACCACGGCTTTCACGAAGAAACCCATGAAGCCCAGGCTTGTACCGTGGCGTTTTTCAAAGGCCTCCTTGTGCTCTGCGCGCAGGCGCATGACTTGTGACATGTCGGCTTCGTTGAACGTGGTCAACATTGCCGCGGTGTTTTTGGCGCTGACTAAACGCTCGGCGATGCGTTGACGCAACTTGGTCATGCGTTCACGGCGCATTCCGCGCGCGCCAGTTGCAAGTGGCGTGGAAGAAATTTTAGTTGCGCCGACAGGTACCAAGGCTGGCGTGTTCACCGCGGCGGATTTTGCTGGAGTTGTTTGCGCGTGTTCAACATCTGTTTTGGTGATGCGTCCGCCAGGACCAGATCCCTCCACCGTTCCAAGATCTACGCCTTTGTCAACGGCCATTTTGCGCGCAACGCTGGTGACTTTTGGTTCAACAACGGCGGCGCTGGAAGTTTCTTTGTGCGCGGGAGCGGAGGTGTTCGCCGCCGCGGATGAAACAGCGTTGCCCGCAGGCTTGGCGTTTGCGCCGGCGGGTCGCGCCGCTTTTTCGTCGATGCGCGCAACAACGGTGCCAACTTTCAAATCTTCTCCAGTTTGCGCGGTCACCTTGAGCAAGCCCGATGCCGTGGCCAAAATTTCCAGAGTGGCTTTGTCGCTTTCAATTTCAGTAAGCACTTCGTCTTTTTCAACCCACTCGCCATCTCCGCGCTTCCACGCGCCAAGACGAACTTCGGTAATGCTTTCTCCAGGACTCGGTATCACAATATCAATCATTCCAGTGGCTCCATGCTTGAGTGTTTACGAAGTGGTCAGTGCTTTGTGCCCGCGGGCGACGTGTCAGTTGATTCTTTGTCGATCTTGTCGTTTTTGGCGGCGCCGTCAGCGAGTGGAATGGCGCCAACAGCTTCGGCAAGAATGACTTCTTGTTGATGGCCATGCATTTTCAAACTACCAACCGCCGGACTCGCGCCATCTGGTCGACCAATATATTTCACGGGGCGATCAGCGAAGAGATCGATCATGCGACCCTGCACAAATCGCCATGCGCCCATGTTGCGCGGCTCGTCTTGAACCCAGAACACGTCGGCCTTGGAGTGTTGCTCCAAATGTTTTTTAATTTCATCGGCTGGAAATGGGTTCAACTGTTCAACGCGCACAATGGCGATATTGGCGGACTTGCTCTTGGCGCGTTGCGCCACAAGTTCGTGGTAAATCTTGCCGCTGCAGAACAATAATTTCTGCGCATTTGCCGCCGCTTCCGGCGCGGTATCCACCAATGTTCGTTGCCACGCGCCCTTGGTGAATTCAATTGGAGCGCTTGCTGCCGCGGCCGATCGAAGCATGCTTTTGGGCGTGAGCACAATCAGCGGCTTGCGGAACTT
>CAJACJ010000099.1 GCA_903938205.1 uncultured bacterium | reverse complement strand
TAGTTTCTATTGAAACCATGAAAGCAGAACCGCTGCGCGCTCCAACCGAAACCGAAGAAGCGTACAAGGCGCGCTTGAAACACTATCCAGCCGCGGCCGAAGGTTTGTACGCCATTGAGTTGCCGCCTGGCGAATTCACCAAGTTGGGCGTGAAGGCTGGCGACACCATCACGCTTGATCACGCAAAGTTAAAAAGCTATTTGCGCTGAGTGATTTCAAGCGCGTATTTATTTCGCCGCAAGAATTCTCCCGCGACATTCACCCAAGCCAATGCGCGGCAGATTTCCTTTGGCGGGCAACCAGCCCCGAATAATAATTTCATCGCCGTCGTCAATGAATTTTCTGCTGCTTCCATCGGGTAAGTGCAGTGGTTCAGTTCCGCGCCACGTGCGCTCCAACATGCTGCCACGGCTGTCTGGCGTTGTGCCGCTGACCGTTCCGCTACCCATTAAATCACCAGCGTTCATGGGGCAACCCGTGGAGGTGTGGTGCGCCAACATTTGAGAAAGCGTCCAGTACATGTCGCGGTAGGAACCGCGGCTGATCTCAAATGGGGCCATATTCTTTTCGCGCATGGAGGGGCTCACAATAGACACCGACAATTGCAAATCAAATGTGAAGTCGTCCTTCCAAACCAAGTACGGCAAGTTCGCGGGCGCGTCAGCCTCACGAACAGGACCGCGTTCAAACCATGGCTCAATAGCGTCAAGCGTGACAATCCACGGCGAAACGGTGCTTGCAAAATTCTTGGCGTTAAATGGACCAAGCGGTTGGTACTCCCACTTCTGCACATCGCGCGCGCTCCAATCATTGAGCAAACACACGCCGAACAAATACTCGCGCGAATGTGCAATATCAATACGCTCGCCCATGGCGTTGCCCTTGCCCACATACACGCCGACTTCAAGTTCATAATCCAGAAGGCGAACGGCGCCAAATGTTGGCGGACCATCGTCAGTCGCGGAAGTTTGACCCATGGGTCGACGAATATCCACGCCACTGACAACAATAGAACTGCCTCGACCGTGATACCCAACGGGCAAGTGTCGCCAATTTGGAAGCAACGGATTGTCGGGACGAAACATTTTTCCAACATTGGTGGCGTGATGAATACTGGCGTAAAAGTCGGTGTAATCGCCAATATTGGCGGGCAACATCATGGTCACGTTCTTGGCGGGCACAACAATGTCGGCGACCTTGTTGTGATCCTGCAAGGCGCGTTCTTCGCTGAACAACAGCTTTGTAATTTCCGTGCGCACCGCTTTCCATGCGGCGTTTCCCAAGTTCATAAATTCATTCAGCGAATCGCTACGTAGGGCCGATTGAAAACTCGCGGGAAGAGCCGAAAGAAATCCGTGACCAAGCGCCTCGCGAACATCAAACACCTGATCGCCAATAGCAACACCAATGCGAGCGCCGCCCGCGCGGTCCGCGCGCGTGAAACAACCCCAAGGCAAATTCGCCAACGGGAAATCGCACTCCGATGCTTGCGCCGACACAACCCAACTGGATTTCATGAAGCCGTCTCCCCAAGTCGAATCAACCCAAGTCGATTCAGATCGGCGACTGGCTCGTCGAAAGAGCAACTGCCAAAAGAGCGAATGAATTTCTTGCGCGCCTCCATAATTTGTTTCAGCGTCAAGCGATAGTCCTTGTACTTCAAACCTTCGGCGCTGAACACAAATTGTTTTTCATCGCTTTCGCTGAGAACCTTGACCAACTTTTCGCCCTTGGCCAAATCATGAAAAGCTAAACATGCGCCAACAAATACGTTGAAGAAACCAAATTGCTCGCAGCCCAATGTTGTGGACATGTTGCGCGCCGGATGATGTAAGCCCGCCGTCGCTTTGAAGAGCGCCTTGGTGGCGGCCGCGGCCTCAATAAAAACAGCCAACGCTTCCGCTGTTGGATGCGCATTGGCGGTCATTCCACCCGTGCGAATTTTGGCGCCAACGTCATACCCGCCAAGCGCCGCGATCATGCCGCGCGGATCCTTGTCCCAAGGAATTTCCACCCACGCTTCGTATTCGTCGGGGATCAATTCAATCAACTCGGAAATCATTTCGCTATCGGTGGCCTTGGTTTCAATGGCCTCGATATGCACCGGCGTTCCGCCCTTCTTCTTGTAGAAGGTGTTGAACTCGTCGATTTGCTCAAGGTCGCGCTCAAGCTCTGGATCATCAAGCGAAGAGACAAGCGCAGTCACGCGCCACATTTGATCGTTGTTGTCCGTGGTGGACTTGGGCCACAATGGAGCGGCGAATTTTTCAAACTCGGAAAGTCGCTTGGCAGGAATCACAATGCGTGAAAGCAACCAGCGCTCGGGAGTCTCGCGGTGCTTGGCGAACATCTCAACCGTTTTCTCCATGGAGTACGAGGCGGGCGGAAATAAACCCGCGTAATCAATGGAACCTTCAAGCAATCGTGTAAGACCAATCATGTGGCGAAGAGTACGGGGAAATGCGCGATGATGCGAATTTTTCATGATTTCGAATGCAACAAGCCGCTACTATTCCTTCATGCTTGAATGGTCCAGAGTCACAGATTTCGTTTTACGTTTGTCACACAGGCCTGGGGAACTTGCGCGGCTATGCACTCAATTGCGTCAAGCAGATGTTGAAATGATTGGAATGTGGGGACCAGTCATTGGGCGCGCTTCCGTTGGTTTTCACTGCATTCCAGAGAGATCCGACCAATTCCGCGCATTCGCGCGCGACGCCGAAATGCCGTTCACCGAGACATCTGCGTTCTTGATCAATGACAACTCCCAAAGCGGAAGTTTTGTTTCCCGCTTGGACTCCATTGCCAGCGCAGGAATTAACATTGAATCCATTCAAAGCCTGACCATTGGCGGTTCCTTGTCGGCCGTGATGTGGGTGGCTGAAGGCGACGAACCACGCTTGATTGAAATTTTAGGCAAATCGTAAATTGGTTTGGCGGCGCACTTGATTCTCAACACGCAAGCCAGAACCTGAACGCGCTTATTTGTTCATAACAACGCGATGGCGACTTCACTGGCCAACATGCGGCCACGTACGGTCAAGCGAAGTCTTGCATGTACTTCCTCCAGCAAACCTTCCGCGCGGAATTTGGCAATGGCAATTCGGCGCACGGTTGCGCGCGCGCCCTTGGAAAGTAATTCCTGCACGCGCTCGCTGGGCATGCCTTCAAGCAATCGCAAGCCCATCATGAAGGTCTCGCCCACCTGACCATCAACATCTAGACGCTCAACATCTTGCACGGGCGCAAAGCCACTGGTCTCCAGCCAATCCGACAACCGCGGCACATTGCGCCAACGAAGTCCATCCACATGGCCGCTTGCCGCAGGACCCGCGGCGAACCAATTACTATTGTTCCAATATAAAATGTTGTGCTGACATTCATGCCCCGGCTTGGCCCAATTTGAAATTTCATAATGTTGATAGCCCGCGTCGCCCAACATGCGCGCCGCAAGTTCGTGCATTTCAACTTCTAAATCCTCGCCAATTGCCTTCACTTCTCCACGTTTGTGACGCACACCGAGCGGCGTGTTTGATTCATACATCAAGCCATAACACGACATGTGCTCGGGGTTCAACTCCAAAGTGGCCGCAAGATCGCGCCGCCATAGATCAATCGTGGCGCCGGGTACGGCATAAATTAAATCCAGATTGATGGCTTTGATACCCGCTTGGCGCAGGCGACCCACGGCGCGGCCAACCGAAGCTGGATCATGCGTGCGCTCCAATGCCGCGAGCAATTCGGGTTGGAAACTTTGCGCGCCAAGCGAAACGCGCGAGACACAATGTTTGGCCAACACCGCGGCAATCTCTTCGCTGACCGTTTCAGGATTCGCCTCCACGGTC
>CAJACJ010000098.1 GCA_903938205.1 uncultured bacterium | reverse complement strand
GATTTTTCCAGCGGCCAATGTTGGCGTCCACACTGCCTCCATCGCCCAACTTGAACACGCTCACAATGAGGTCCGCGCATGGCGCAACTTTTCCCGGACCAGAGTTGCACACTTGATATTGCAACGTGCGAAACTGCATTGACGGCTTCACCCACGTCCAGGCCGCGGGCTTGGGCAGCGTGATTGACGGCAATTCAATCAACGACGGATTTGAAGTGGCGCTACTTGTCAACGGATCCACGGAGGGGACGGCCGCGGGTATTGTTGAAGCAATCGCATTTGAGTTAGCGGATGACGTGACATTTGAGTTCGCCGGTGAAATTGAATTGGTCGCCGGGGAAATGGTCTCGGACTTGGTTGCAGCAATCACATTCGAGCTGGCTGATGAAATTGCATTAGTCGCCACGGCGGTTGGCGCGGAAACTGCACTCGCGTTCGACGTGGTTTGAACAGGAAAAGCCGCTGGAAGCTTGGGTTTTGGCGCGTCGTCGGCGCACGACACGAGCGCGCCAAAGAACAATCCCGCCCACATTCCATTGCACACGATTGAAAGTTGATTGCGCATATCTACGATACTAGCGATGCCACGCACACGGATCACCGCGAAAACAATTTGGACAGGCGATGCAACGCGCCCCTTTGCAAAGTCGATCACCATGGATGGCGGAAAAATTGTGGGCATTGATGATGCGAGCGCCGTCGACCACGAAATGGATGGCGGAGAATTTATCTGTCCCGCGTTCATTGACTCGCATGTGCATTTGCTGCTTGGCGGCCGCGCGCTTTCACAGGCGCATCTGGCTGGCGTTTCATCGCGTGAAGAATTTGAGCGCGTCATTCGCGTCAAGCATGAGTCGCTACCCAATGATGTTTGGCTTGAAGCGAGCGGTTGGGACCAAGGCAATTGGCAGGAACATTCGCAGCAAAATGAAAGTTTGAATGCGAAGATGAATGCGCAAAATCAAACACAAAGCAAAACGCAAACACAAATTCACGCGCAGAAAAATTCCGGCGATGGAATGCCCGATCACACTTGGTTGGCAAGTTGCGGCAACCGCCCCGCCATCGCCTGGCGCATGGATCAACATGTGTGCGTGGTCAATCGGGCCGCGCTGAACATGATTGCGCAGCGCCACGATCTTTCGCGCGATCCTGTTGGCGGAACAATTGCGCGCGACGCGTCAGGCAATCCAACGGGATTGCTATTGGAGCAAGCCGCATGGAAACTGGCCATTCCTTGCGTTCCAGAGCCAAATTCAGCCGCTTTGCGTCAAGCCGCGCACGCCGCCGCGCGCCACTTGCACGCGCATGGAATTGCCACCGTGGGCAGCATGGAATATTCGCGCGACATTATTTCAACGCTGTCTCCGCTGCGCCATGAATTGAACCTGCGTATTCGCGCAACCATTCTTGACCGCGAGTGGCCCGTGGATTGGAGTCTGGGTCAATGCGTCGCCGCCGACGACGCGCTGCGCATTATTGGTTTTAAAAGTTTCATCGATGGCACGCTAGGTTCGCGCACTGCGCGCATGCTTGAACCATATTGCGACGCGCCCGACAACTCCGGCATGTTTGTTGAACTGGCAGAGTCAGGAAAACTTTCCGACTGGTTGCGCGAAGGACTTTCGCGTGGCTGGAGCATGTCCATGCACGCCATTGGTGACGCAGCTTTACGCGCCGCGCTTGATGCCGCCGACGCCGCGGAATCATTGAGCGCTACAAATGTCCGTGCGAATGAAATGTATGTCCATGCACCATCGCACAACGCTGGAAAAATATCCGCCGCCAACTCAACCCACATCAACCCAGCGCGCGAATCACTGCGCATTGAACACGGCCAAACCGCGCACGCTAGCGACGTTGCGCGCTGCAAGGAACGTTGGTTGAGCATGCAACCCCTGCACAAATATTTCGACGCTGCCCCTGCCCTTACGCGCCTGTGCCCCGCGCGCATGGATCGCTTCTTTTCTTTTAAACAATTCCACGAATCCGGCGCGCGACTTGCCTTTGGTAGCGACTGGCCCATTGTGGAACCGGACTGTTTGCAAGCCATGCAAACCGCCATCACTGGCGCAACTTCCGGCGGCGCCATCACTCGACCTGACGCCTCAATTACAGCGGAAATTGCCTTGAAAGCATTCACCTGCAACGCCGCGCAATGCCTGCGCGCCAGCGACACATGCGGCACCCTGAAAGTTGGACACGCCGCCGATGTTGTGTCGCTTGACCGCAATCCACTCACTATGGATTGGTCCAAGCACAAGCCAAACATCCGCTTCACTTGCGTTGCCGGACTCAACACATCTGCCGCGTGTTGACTTGCCGTTGCAACTTGCGCGATCAACGCTATTCAACACATACCGTAAGCAACCGCAATGTTGCGCTAGCCAAATCGCATTGGCGATAGCGCGCAAAAATTAAATTCAACGCGCCAACAAAAATGCGCAACATCTTCTACTCTTGCACAATGCAAAGTGGTTGGTGGGTCCATGATCTTTACGAAAGCAGCCCCGTGCTTCTGGCCAGCTGGGTGTTCTGGGTTTTGCTCAGCATTATGTTGCATGAACTTGCCCACGGCTGGGCCGCCATTTGGCAAGGCGACAACACGCCGCGCTACTTGGACCGCATGAATCTGAATCCACTGACGCACATGGGTGGAACCTCTTTGATCTTTTTCGCGCTCACCGGTTTTGCGTGGGGCATGATGCCGGTTGATCCAACCCGCTTTCGATGGGGCCGCCGCGGCGAGGCGGCCGTTGCGTTCGCCGGACCGCTGATGAACATTGTGCTTGCGTTGATCTCGTTGACCGCGCTTGGAATTTGGCTGGCGCGTGG
>CAJACJ010000097.1 GCA_903938205.1 uncultured bacterium | reverse complement strand
CTGAATCTGTGTAGCCGCTGGCATATTCCATGTTGGCTTGATTGGTTTGTTCAAACGTGAACAAGTTCATGTGCAGCGCGCGCAGAAATGGCTCGGTGTGAGCGGCCACATCCTGCGCGGCAAGTGTTTCAATGATGTGCTCAAGCACAATGAACCCGCCGCCGGAATATTGAAACGTACTGCCAGGCTCATTCAATACTCCAGTTGGTTCATAATCAAATTGATCGTGCTCAACGATCAATTGCGTTGCGCTGGGCATGGGCTGATCCGTTGGAACGCCACTGACATAGTGAAGGTTTAGCGCCTCGTGACTCATTAAATGAGCAAGCGTGACTTGATCGGCCCATTCTGGATGTTTAGAGTTCAGTGAAATCACGCGAATACTTGACGATGTCTTTGATAGCAACGCATTCACGCATGTATCAAGCGGAATATTGGCCGAGCGGAAATATTCCATTGCAAAACAGGTTGCGATACTTTTACTCAGCGACGCGATTTCAAAACACGTTTGTGGCGTGACGGGCTGACCCGCGGCGCGCTGTCCAAACTGAAGCGATTGAACGGCGACATCGACGGCGGACACACTGATCGAAGCACCAACCACATTATGCCGCTTCATTGCGGCCTGAATGTGATCTACAACAGAGTCAAGTGGTTTGGCGCACAAGCGCTTGCGTGTGATCTGACACAACGCTTCGCGCGCGTTGGCCAGTTCCTGCTCTGGAGAATTTTCTAGCCGCGTTTGCAGAGCCGCCAATATTTCTTCACCAGACTTTCCTTGCGCGGAAATAAGGAATTTAAATTTAAATTTTTCCAAGTAGCGCGCGCCAAGAAGACGAAGTTGCTCGAGAGCGTGATTGGAATTTTGTTGTTCAGGACCAGCCGAATTATTCGGCTGGATTTGGATTGAATCGCGTCCGTGTACCTGGGTATTTGTGTGCAACACTTTCGCTTGCTCCGCTGCGGCCGTGGTATCAAGCGTGCGCGCACTTTCGCCAATATCGCCGTGAAAACTGGCGGCTTCAAGCACATCAGCCACGCTGAAGGATTGAATGAGTTGCTCCGCGGCGCGCATATCCAACACCGGTTTGCGTGACATGGCGCTGGCAAATGCGTGACTTCCGCACGCGCTGAAATATGCGTGATAGCGCGCCACATGCGCTGGCAATTGATATTTGGCCGGCTCGATCTCCGCCATGGTTTTCCACGGATCGCCTTGCTGGCGAATGCAATCCAATGTGAATGGAAGCAGCAACTCGGAGGCAAACTCCACAGGCTTGTCGCTGCTCATCAGTTGCAACATGATATTCATGGCAACCGGATACCACTTGCGCGTGCGATCATTCCATTTCACTTGCGTGATTTTGTCGGCAGTGGAAAAATCTTTTTGAATGAAACGCATTTCCTGATGTGCAATGCGTACAAATTCTTCAACATCAAATCGCCCGTGGTGTAACTCATGCCAAACTTCCCAGCGTGAACGCTCAGCGGTTGCCAAGTCGTCCATCACGCGCACGGGCACGCCATCAATCGTGGCGGGAAGCG
>CAJACJ010000096.1 GCA_903938205.1 uncultured bacterium | reverse complement strand
TGGCGAACTTGCAACATGCGTTTGTGAAATCAAGCCAGGCAGCGCCAGTCGTTTCATGGTGACCAGTTCTAGTTTTGCAGTTGGAACTTCTTCAAGCAACTTGCGCACCTTTGGTTCTGGTGGTGGAACTGGAACTAATGTTCCGCTGTCCAGCGTTCCGCGCACTGTGCATAGCAGCGATATTGATGATGATGATTTGACCGATGTCACCGCGGCTGGAAGCACCAGCGCCGCAAGTTTGACGGGCGCTCTCACCGCAACGCCAACTGGTTTCTTGCAAGTGGTGCGTGGCACGACCAATGGCTTCAACGCTGAAACTCCATTTGAAATTCTTGGCGAACCAGTGTCTATGCAAATCGCCGACATTGACGGCGACGGTTTGCCTGACATTGTCACGGCGAATCGCAATCCGCAATCTGGCGGCGCTGGTTCTTTGCCGCCTGTGTTTGCGTTGTTCCGCAACAACGGTGGCAGCGCAAGCTTTGCTGGCGCAACACCAATTGCGCCGGCGGGTGCAAGCGGCGGACTTGATCTTGCGCTGGTTGATGTGAACAGCGACGGCGTAAAAGACATCGTCGCGGTGTACAAAACCACTGGCGCGAACAGCCAAGCTGCGTTGATCAACATCAACACACTGGGCGCTGGCTATCCCCTCTCCATTGGTGATTCCACGGTGATCAGCAACAATAATCCAACTCTGGTTGCCAAAGGAAACTTGGACGGCAACGGCAGCGAAGATGTGTGCCTGGTGCAACAAGCGTCGCAATTTGCTGTGAGCGGTGACAGCACTGTGGCTCCATTCTGAGGGGCGCAATCCACTCCATGCTGTGGCGATCTTGACGGCTCGGGTGAAGTTGATTCCAGCGACGTCTCGCTCTGTCTTCTTGACTATGGCATATGCGAAGGCTGCTCAACTGATCTTGACGGCTCGGGCGAAGTTGATTCCAGCGATGTGTCGCTTGTGCTTCTGAGCACAGGCCCTTGCTCGCAGTAAGTTGAACGTGATTGAAAAAACAGCCCAGCGTTCAATGCGCTGGGCTGTTTTACTTTTACTCCACTTGGGTTTCGCACTATCAATACAAGGTCATTGTCAGTGAGTGAACTGAGTTGCGTCTCGCAATGTGAGCGCTTTCAAAGTTGATCACTACAGATATTGTCACGGGCGCAAAGAGCTGACTTCAAAAGAGAGGCGGCGCCGGCTTCTCATCCTTTCCAGGATTTGTTGCTGGCGGCGGCACGCTTGCTGGTGGCGTAGCCGCAGGTGGTGTGGCAGTAGGTGGTTTGGTAGCTGGTGGTTTAGGCGCAGCGGTCGCAGGTGTTTTTGGTGCAGTAGTTGGTGCAGCGGTCGCTGGTGTTTTTGGCGCCGAAGTTGGTGCATCAGTCGCTGGTGTTTTTGGCGCCGCAGTTGGCGCAGCAGTCGCTGGTGTTTTGGGCGCCGCAGTTGGCGCAGCAGTCGCTGGTGTTTTTGGCGCCGCAGTTGGCGCCGCAGTTGGCGCCGCGGTCGCTGGTGTTTTTGGCGCCGCAATTGGCGCAGCGGTCGCTGGTGTTTTGGGCGCAACCACGGCTGGCTTGCCGAGCTTTGCATCACCCTGAATTCGTTTCAAAATCGCATCGGCTTTGGGGCGCTTCATTCGACTCGCTATCTCCGTGGCTTTGGCAATTTCCACCGCCACTTCTTCTTTAGTCGCAAATTTTCGCAGCACCTCCACCAGTGCTTCGTATGACTCAAGTTGAATCAGCGGGTCTTTCGCATTTGTAGCCTCGCTGACGCCCGCTTTTGCCAATCGAATCGCTTCGTCGGAGTCCTTCTCTAGAAGTGCCGATTGCGAAAACGCATTTGATTTTGGCGCAAACCAACCTGCCCCCGCGTCATCGTGTCGCTGCGCCCCCAAGGCCAACGCCTTTGCCCCAACTTCTTTCGCTTCATCCATTTTTCCCAGCAAACGCAATGCACGCATTTCATAGGCATACATCATCAACAACCGCTCGTCATTAATCGCATCGCCTTTCAACTGCTTGTTCTTGTCACGCATGCGATTGGCGCTGGCCATGGTTGACTGAATTGTGTCAAGTGAATCCTCCGCATCTCCCATGTCCGCTTGCACAAGCGCCTTCAGTCCCGCGGCATCCACAAACATTTCAAGCTCTCGACTTCCCGAATTGGATAATTGAAGGCTGGCCTCAGTGGCTTTCACCATTCGATTGGCGGCAGACAACGCCTTTTTAAAATCCTGTTTATCAAGGCTGATCTCGCACAACAATCCTTCCCATAAATTGACAAGCGTTTGATTTGTCGCAGACTCGGTTTTCACGGCTCTTTGTTTGACCAAAGGCAAGGTTTGAACAATTTCCTTTTCCGCTTCGTCCAGGCGATCCATGTTTCGCAAATCTTCAGCATGCCACTGTCCCGCCACCAACCATTCGAATTCCACCGTGTCTATTTTTTTGGGATCCGCCCCTTTGGATTCATTCTTCAGCTTCGTACGCAAAGTCAAGATGTCCGTTGAATATTTCAACGCTACGTCCAATTGCCCCTGTTCCTTCGCCAAATCGCGCAATCGAGCTATTGCCTTACTGAGATCACGATTGGCATCAATGTCGCTCGGCTTGTCTTTGCAAATGTCCTGGCGCAACTCTATGTTTGCCTGATAAAACTTTGCCGTCTCTGGAAAATCTTTCGCGGCAAAGAAAATATCGCCACGTAATTGCAAAGCGACACCAAGTTCGCGGCGGTCCTTGACATCTTTTGTTTGTTCAAACACCGACTGAGCTAATGCAAGTTGCTCGCCCGTGGAAGCAAGTCCATCTTTAATATTATTATTTTGAATGAAGACCTTGGCTTTGCGGGTAAACATCTTGACTAAATTTTGATTGATCTCCAACTGCAAGGCTAGATCGTCCGGATGCAATTTCATGTTCACGCGAAGGCTATTTTCATAATCTTCAATAATGGGCAATGATGTTTCAGGATTTTGCGCAAAATCGCCCGGCAAACTTTTAAACCTTTCAAAAATTACCTTGTCTTTCGCGATGAGTTTCTTTTCCTCCTCTTCTTTTATCCGTGTCGCCTCTTCTTTTTTCTTTGTTTCCGCTTCAAGTTCTTTCTGCGCAATTTGCGCCTTCAACGCGGCGTCCGCTTTGGCAATTTGCGCATACACAAACCACCCAATTCCAAACACAAGCGCGGCGGTGGCCGCGGCGGTCAGAAAAACTTTCTTTCTATTGCGCCCCATCCACTTTTGCGCGCGGTATCCAGCGCTTGTGGGACGCGCCGATACGGGCATGCTTGCAGCGTACGCATCCAAATCCGCAATCAATGCGTCAACCGTGGCATAGCGACGGCCCTGCTCCGCGCGCATGGCCATAAGCACAATATTGTCAAGATCGCCGCGCAGCTTCCTTCGCAAGCGGGACTTGGATCCTTCAGGAATAGTGGAGTTACCGGTGGCAACACTTCCAGTTTGCGTTTGCGCAATCAAAGTCGTGGAGCGAAATGAAGCTTCACTTGGCAGCGAGGGCGACGTCTCACACACCAGGTTGCGAATCTCATCCAGCGAAAGATTTGCAAATTCATACGGCAGTTGCTCCGTCAAAGTCTCGTACAAAATCACGCCAAGCGAATAAATATCCGTGCTGGCGGTCAGCGGTTCTCCGCGCCACTGCTCGGGACTTGCGTACATGGGTGTCAACGGCCCCACTTCGCCTGGCATGTCCTGCGCGCGGTCCTCTTCTTTGACATCCCGATTGACAATTTTAGCAATTCCAAAGTCCAACAATTTTGGAACGCCTTCAGCGGTCACCATAATATTGTCTGGCTTCAAATCGCGGTGAACAATGCCGACAGAGTGCGCGTGTGCGACTGCGGAACACACTTGACGAAAAATGGCAAGGCGCTCGGTCACGGTCAATTTCTGGCGCTTGCACCACAAGCCCAAGGTCAAGCCTTCTACAAACTCCATGATGAAGTAAGAGCGGCCGTCCTCTGTCACACCACCGCCATACAACCTAGAAATGCTGGGATGATTGAGGGTGCTTAGCACTTTGCGCTCTAGTTCAAAGCGCTCCAACACCGAAGTTGAATCCATTCCTGCCTTGAGCAACTTAATGGCAACGCGCCGCTTCAGCAGATCGCTTTCTTGAGTTGCCAACCAGACTTCACCAAATCCACCAACGCCCAATCGCTTTTCTACTTTGCAATCACCAATGCGTTCTAACCGCGGCGCGAATGATGGATCGGGCGCGACTTGTTGGCCAGTGCCACTTGGTGCGCCCCGTGCGCCTGAAATAATTGTGGCGTCACTATCGTGGCCACGAGCAGCAGGAAGAATTGTGGCGTCTATGTCTGCTGGAGCTTTTGAAGGCAACTTGGAATTGGATGCCCCACTTGCGCCTGGCATAATCGTGGCGTCCATATCCGCCGGAATATGATCGTTGCCTGGCGGAGTTGTGTCAGATTCGTTGGACATTGCAGATTCGATCAATCATAAACAATTGCGTTTCTGAATTCATCTCTACAACGCGACAATTCAATAAAATTAAAAACCAATCGCGTTCTTCTGTCCTTGCTTTGTCACGGTTTCTTCGCCTTCCCACACCGCGTTGCCAGCGTAGGTCAAG
>CAJACJ010000095.1 GCA_903938205.1 uncultured bacterium | reverse complement strand
GCGCGCACTTGCGCGGGCGTCAGGCCTTTCATTGCGGCCGCGGTGGCAACGGGCATGAACGCGGGAGTCTGCATGTCGCCGTGCGCGGTTTTGATAACGCCTAAACGCGCGTGATTTTCACTTGATTTTTGTAGAATTGAAAATTGAATCGACATTTGAAACGCGCGATCTCACGGCTGCTTGCGGCTTGCGGCGCGCAGAATTTCGCGCTCGTGGTCATTCAACGCTTGCAAACCGCCCTTGCGAATTTTGTCCAGAATGCGATCAATGGTGGCCGCGTCTGGACCAGAGTCACGGCGCTTGCTGGCTTTGAGTTTGCGCGTGCGGCTGGTGGGATCGGCGTTGCCAAGCAAGTTCAACAATCCGTGCAATGAATCTGGATGGCGAATAAACCAATAGCCCGCGATGGCTCCACCCAAGTGCCCCGCTTCACCGCCCGCGTTGCTGAAGCCAAAGAAAATAGTCAGCAGCGCAATTCCAACCAGCGCGTAAGCCAATGTGCGCAGCGGCATCGGTAGCACAAAGAACAACAACACTTGCGCTGTTGGCGCCAAGAACGCCGCCGCCATGATGACGCCAAAAATTCCAGCGCTTGCGCCAACCAATGGCGTGGTTGGATCATTTGGAAGAACGAATGGAATTTTAGAATTTGGAAACATGGTGCTGGCTTGAATGCCCATGAAGTTCAAAAGCAAATACATGGTGGCGCCAGCGATGCCGCAAATTAAATAGAAGGCCAAGTAGCGCTTGCCGCCCAAATATCTTTCAACAATGGGACCAAAGAAAAACAGCGCCATCATGTTGAACAACAAATGGCTGAGATTGGCGTGCAGAAATTGAAACCCAATGAAGCGCCACAATTCCAAACCGCGACCGGGCGGACTGTCCGCGCTCCACAGCGCGGTGCTGGTGGAGAAATGCAGCCACGCCTGCAAGGGCGTTGTGGCTTGAAACCAAGCGAATCCAACCATTTCATTTTTAATTTGCAGCGGCTCAACTCCAATGGAGGCGCTACTGAATGGAATAGTTTTGGCCGCGGTTTGCACCAACGGCCCAAGCCTGGGGTCCATGCGCGTCAATGAAAGTGGCTGAATTTTTCCGCTTGATTTGACCAGGTTGTTTTGTGCCACTGGAAGCGGCTGGCCATTGAGATCCGTTGAGCCAACAAACATCCAGCCAGGAATTGCTTTACCCAGGAATCCGTCGATCACAAAAACCGCGATGCAAATGGCAATGATCCATGTGGTGACAGACCATTGCGGCAGCGCAATGCGTGGTTTGGCGCGCGGTCTCATCCAGTGACGATTCTCATAAGCCATGCATGAAGCCTAACGATTTTCAAGCGGTTCGTGGATGGAAAAGCGCGAGACCATTTTCAGACAAACGCCCCACTTGCGCAACACGCCCGCATGTTGGCATGATGAGCGCGTGACACCAACAACCACGGACGCATTTCGCGTGCAGAACTTGCATAAATCTTTTGGCGACCTGCATGTGCTGAAGGGCGTGGAAATGCATTTTCCCCGAGGCAAGACCACGGTTGTGTTGGGAGCAAGCGGTTGCGGAAAGAGTGTTTTGCTGCGGCACTTGGTGGGATTGGAAAAGCCCGACCAAGGCAGCGTGTGGTTTGGCGACCAACGCATTGATCAACTGAGCGAGCGTGAATTGATCGCGCCGCGGCGGCAAATTGGATTCTTGTTTCAACAAGGCGCATTGTTTGATTCGCTGACGGTGATGGACAACATTGCGTTTCCACTGATTGAACATGATGTGGCAACGGGCGACCAGGCTGTGCCCTTGGTGGAGCACGTGCTGCACTTGGTTGGTTTGTCGGACAAAATCAATGTCATGCCCGCGTCGCTTTCAGGTGGTCAGCGTAAACGCGTGGCATTGGCGCGCGCCATTGTCATGCACCCCTCGGTGGTGTTGTATGACGAACCCACCACCGGCCTCGATCCCATTACCAGCGATGTGATCAATGAACTCATTATGAAACTTGCACGCGAGCTGAACATGACCAGCATTGTGGTCACGCATGATTTGGCAAGCGCGTTCAAAGTGGCCGACCGCATCATCATGATGCATAACGGGCGCGTTGAAATTGTCGGCACTCCTGAGCAAGTGCGACAGTCCCAATTGCCTGTGGTTGCGCGATTTCTCAATGGCAAGGCCAGCCCAGAGGAACTTGCGGAGATTGAATCGTGATTCGCCGCTGTTCTTGCGCGCATGCCGCACATTTTCTACGGGCGCTACCAGGCAATCAAATCCTGTTCGCAAATGTGGGCCGCCACATGGCGCCGTTCATCTCTCTACTATAAGAATCACTCCATGAAATCATCTTCACGAGATTTTGTTGTCGGCCTCTGCTCCATCATTGCCATAACTGGGTTCGCTTTGATGCTGCTTTTATTTGGCGAACTCACTTGGCTGTTTCAGAAAACATATCCAATCACGGTGCACGCCAACACCGCCGCGGGCTTGCGTGAAGGCAGTCAAGTCATGCTTGAAGGAGTGGTTGTTGGACAAGTCAGCGCCATCACCATTGAACCACTGGAGGCGAATCCGGTGCGTCTAACATTGGCCATTCATGACAAGGCGATTTTGCCCGCGGGTGTTGAGGCAAAGCTGAGCGCGGGCTTGATCAGTGGCGGCAGCAAAATTGATTTGAAGATTCCCGCCAAGTATGTCAAGAGCGATGGCGTGATTGACTCAACACGTCCAGTGATTTTAGTGGCGCGATTTTCAACCATCACCGATCGATTGGACGCCATTGGAAGCGGAGTGGAACGCGT
>CAJACJ010000094.1 GCA_903938205.1 uncultured bacterium | reverse complement strand
ATCTTCGCACAAGAAACTCGCGGTCGATCACTTGAAGACATCGAGCCGGGCGAAGCGGGCATCACTGGCTGAGATATTTATTCCGCGTCCGTGTCTTCAAAACTGAGCGCATCAAGTGCCGCATCTTTGAGGCCATGTTCTTTGGCATATGCGGCCTGGGTCGCCTGAGTAAATTTGGCGTGCGCCAATTTCACGGCAAGTTCAATTGCGGCCTTCATGCTGTTGGGGCTCGCGGCGTTTTTCTTGGCAATGTCAAACGCAGTTCCGTGATCCGGACTGGTGCGCACAATGGATAAGCCAATGGTGATATTGACTGCGCGATCAAAGCCCAGCAGTTTCACAGGAATCAAACCTTGGTCGTGGTACATGGCCACCACTAAATCCCATTTTCCAGCGGCGGCATCAATAAAAATAGTGTCGCCTGGAAATGGACCGCGCACATCAATGCCATTGCGGCGCGCAATTTCAATGGCGGGCGCAATTACGCGCTCTTCTTCATCGCCAAACAAGCCATTTTCACCCGCGTGCGGATTCAAGCCACACACCGCGATCTTTGGTTTCTCAATTCCTAATTGACGGCAATAGTTGTAGCCAAGATCAATCGGATCAAACACGCGGCCAATGGTGAGCATGTTGCGAATATCCATCAGCGGAACATGCGCTGTGGCAAGCGCCACACGAAGACGCGGACTTTCAAACAGCATGGTGTGACGCGTGGCTTTGCAACGCGCCGCAAATAATTCCGTGTGGCCCGGCCATTTGAAACCCGCCACCGACCAACTCTCTTTTGAAATCGGTCCAGTCACAACCGCGTCAACTCGTCGCGCGTCTCCAACAGGTCGAAGCGCGTCGGCGATTGCGTCCTCCACAAATGCTTTGGACAACAATCCACCAGCGCGGCTTGGCGCGTGCGCATGTGGCAAAGAATCTTCATGGCCGTAATCAAGCACAACCGGTTCGGCGGCCACGCCACGGTTTGCTGGAATATTTTCCTTGGCAATACGAAACCAAAACGGCCGCATTCCCGCGCGATCCGCGGCATCCACCAGCGGTTGATTTTGTCCATACACCACAAATTTTGCCAGCCGCAAAATCGCTGGATCACACAACGCCTTGGCCACAACTTCTGGACCAATGCCCATGGGGTCGCCCATGGTGATCGCAATCACTGGCTCAAAGCGAGTGTTGGATTGCTGGGATGTTTCGTGCGTGGTCATGTCGTTTGAATGATAGATGACCTATTCAATATTCATCCGCCACTTTTCCAACCAGCTCCGGGCGGCGGCTTGACGCGCGTGGTCGTGGTCGGCTGATCAAATTTTCGTCCCTTGTATTGGCTGCACACAATGAAGATTTCCACGCTCTCGGCGCGGCTTGAAGTGGGCTTATATCCCTGAGCCTCACAAAATATATTTTTGGCGCGCGCAAGCAATTCCAGATATTCACCGCCTTCAAATACTTTCATCACCAAATCTCCGCCAACTTTTAACACCTCTTTTGACAAATCAAGCAGGGCGTTGCACAGGCGCACGCTAATAGCGGCATCGGCCATGGGCACGCCCGTTGTATCAGGCGCCATATCGGAAAGAATCACATCGAAATAGCCGCCAAAATCGGTCAATGAAATTTGACGCAAGTCACCGCACATAAGCCGCACATTTTTCGGCAGGCCGCGTGGGTCGATCTTTTTTAAATCAACACTCACAATTTCGCCGCGTTCACCCACTATTTTAGAAGCCACTTGCGTCCATGATCCAGGCGCCGCGCCAGCGTCAAGCACACGCATTCCGCGCTTTAAAATTCGAAAGCGCTCGTCAATGGCCAACAACTTGTACGCACTGCGCGCGCGGTAGCCATCTTCTTTGGCTTTTCGAAACCAATGGTCTTGTACTTCTTTCATTGTATTTCAACTCGTATTCATCTTTGCGCATCACGGCCAATGAAATGTGCCAGTGCTGTGCGGGTCTTCGACAATTGTGATTCGAATATCGCCATCCACATTGCGCATCACAATTGGATTCTTCCCGCCATTCAATGTCGCGTGCAACGAATTGATGTCGTTGCGTTTGTCCACCATAATCCATCGACCGTAACGACAGTAGGAAACAATATTTCCGCCAACAGTTTCGCAATCAAATTCGCCAGCGCTTTCGCCGCGCGTAATCCAACTGATGTCGGCGTCCTTGGTCACCAAGGCGCAAGGTTGCGTCATGGGCCATGGTGTTCGAACGCGAATTTCGCCGCGAATTGTGCTTAAATCAACGGCGCCTCGGTTGTCATCCACAATAATTTTTCCACGCTTGGTGTCCACCGTCACTGCGCCAAGTCGAGCGGTATCCACTTCAATGTCCGATCCCACAAACCATGCGTCGGTGTCTGCGCAACCAACTTCAATCACCAACGTGTGACCTCCGTGGTCATTTGGATCGATCCGCGCCAACCACTTGATCTGCTCCAATTTCATTTTTGTATCCATGCCCGCTCGAATTTCAATTCGAGGCTCAATACGAACAGTGGTGTCCCCGGTTGCCTCTTTGGCTTTACCTCGAACTGTGACATCGCCTGATACATTTTTTATATGCACATCAAGCACATCAGCTTGGTCTGGAAATGTCAGATCGATGGGCTTGTCGACCGCTCCCGCAATACCGTCAGTTGCACCGTTGAGCACGCGGTTGGCAAGGCGTTCGGTGCTGCTTGAACCGTTGCATGAAGCAAGAGCGGCGAAGCTGATCAACATAAATATTACTTTTACTAGTAATCGCACAAATAGAGTCTACCGATAGCATGACAATGAATGCTTGCTTCAATTCTATTTTTTATAGTGCTTGCAATTCCGCAGGTTCCCGTTGCTCCCACCAAGGAATCTGACCGCATAGAAGTTGTTGTCCCTCTTGAATTTCAGGAACTTCTTTCCACAGGTCCATCATCTGGTCGGTTGAAATTGTTTCTCAACAGCACTTCATCAAAAAACCGTAGCGATCCCGCTGATGGTCCATTTTTCGAGGATCCACAGCCAATTTATAGCGTTGTTGTTCAATCACTTAAAGCGGGCCAGGCCATTGTGATTGATTCCAAAGCGGTTGGATGGCCGTCTCCACTGGATCAACTGTCTGGTGAATTTGAAGTGCAGGCTGTGTTTGAAAATCATCACACCGAGCGGGGACATCACAGCCCTGGAAATTTATTTTCCAAACCTGTGACCATTCAATTTGATCGCAACTCACGCGACACAAAAGTGATTGAGCTCACCCAGAGCGTTCCTGAAATGGAACTACCTGTGATTGAAAATGTAATTTGGATAAATGAAATCAGTCCAATGTTGACGAAAGCTCTTGGCCGTCCAACCAAGCAGCGCGCCGCGATGCTGTTGCCAAATGGATACAACGATGTCAGATTTCCTAGGCGAGTATGGCCAACGATTTATGTCGTTCCAGGATTTGGTGGACGGTTCACTGATATCGAAGGCTATGTTCGCATGTTGCGAACTCCAATCACCGGCGCGGTGCCACAAGCTGTGTGGGTTATTCTTGATCCTGAATCTCCGTTGGGTCATCACGCATTTGCGGACTCGCAACTCAATGGTCCGCGCGCCAGCGCGTTGGTGAAAGAATTTATTCCGCTGCTTGAGGAGCGATTTCGGCTCATTCGCGAACCTGCGGCGCGCTTGTTAACAGGGCATTCAAGCGGCGGATGGAGCACTTTGTGGCTTCAACTTACCCATCCAAATGACTTTGGTGGTTGTTGGTCAAGCTCGCCAGATCCCGTTGACTTCACCGCCTTTCAAAAAAACAATCTCTATCTCGATGAAAATTTATTCACGGATGCGCAAGGCAAAGCGCAAGGTTCGTATCGCATGCCTCTTGGTGATGTTGATGAAAAGATTCTGATGACCGTTGAACAAGAAGTTGGCATGGAACGCGCGCTTGACCCCGATGGAGGTTCTGGCGAGCAATGGGATTCTTGGGCGGCATGTTTTGGTCCGCCAGGAATTCGTCAAGATCT
>CAJACJ010000093.1 GCA_903938205.1 uncultured bacterium | reverse complement strand
TTTGAGGCGTTCACGCCGGCCGCCAAGCGCAAGCATGGCTATTACGTGTTGCCGTTGTTACAGGGGGATGAAATGGTGGGGCGCGCCGATCTGCAGTTTGATCGTCAGCGGAGCGCGTTGGTGGTGCGTGGATTGTGGTGGATGAATTCAGTTGGCAACACCACGAAGCGAAAGCGCCAACTTACCGACGTGCTTGATGGTCTTGCACAGCAAATTGGCGCGGACGCATGTGAGTTGCGCTAGCAGACGTGGTGTAAAGCAGCGGTGAACTATTGAATGGTCACAATCTGAAATTTGAGCGCACATTCAAGTTTTGGTTTTGGAAAACGCTTTCCAGGCGGCGATTAATTCCGCTTCGCGAGCACGGCTAATGCCTGGCGCTCCCGGCTTGGCTCCGAAATCAAAATCTGGTTTTGTTTTCATGAACCAATCAGCGGTATCGCGCGCGGTCTGGGCCAGCGGACGAAATTTCAATCCTTGCTCAATGGCTTTGCGGCGATTGATGCCGCCCATTGGCGCCTCGGCGGCCATTGAGGCGGGAATCCACAGCGGCATTCCCATCCAAGGTTGTACTTGTTGTTCCAGCAACCAGTCATCATCGGCTGGAACAAAGTCGACATGATTTCCAAACGCTCCACGGCATCCAAAAATAAATCCATCAAAGGTGAGCGCGCCATCCGGACCCGCGCAATTGAAAGCGCCGCCGTGGCCGTTCTGAGCGCAAACGCAGGCGAAATCCGCTAAATCACGCGCGTCAATAAAGGACGTCTCACAGCCCCACGGATTTTTTGAATTTGGAATTAACACCTCGCCGCCGCGCCGCAAACGTACAGGCCAGTACGTGAAACGATCAGTTGGATCACCGGGTCCGACAATCAGACCCGGACGCAACATGGTTGCGCGATCCGCGTATACGGCGGTCAACGCACGTTCGCACGCGGCCTTCAGCGGACCGTAGGTTTCATTGGATAATTTTTCATCGATCACTTGCGGATCGGCGGCCAGCGGAGCAGATTCGTCCGCGTGCACAGGCAGTGGATCGGCGTACACATTCAGTGTGGTGATCAAAATATATTGGCGCGCAGCGGGCTTGAGCAATTCAGCGCTTGCGCGCGTGATGCGCGGAACAAACGCGCTTGTATCAATGACCGCGTCCCAAGTTCGACCTGCGCGAATTGCGGCGGCTAAGGGCTCAAGGCCTGGGGCCTTATTGGGATCTCGATCGCCATGGATTTGCTCAAGGTCCTTGAACATGCCGGGATTTGTTTTGCCGCGATTGAACAGCGTCACTGTCCATCCGCGCGCCCGTGCGCTTTCCACAATGGCTGGTCCAAGAAAAGATGTTCCGCCAAGAATTAAAATGTTCATGATTGCCTTTGGATTGAAGCGTGTCCGTTGAGAAAGCAATCGTACTTCACTTTATTTTCAATGCAACCAAATCTCACGCATGACGGGTGCGTAGGTTGGCCTCTCGCCTATTCAAAAAACATTTCAAAATAAGCTATTTTGGCTTTTTCTTGGACGCTCCGCTTGGGCGCGCGTATCGAAGATCAATCGCGGCGCTGCCTAAGGTGATGTCCTTGATTGAAGCCAACAAATCGGAACGCGTGACTTTGCCGCTAACGGAAAGTTTCGGTTCAGCGCTGAGGGCATACAGCGTGACCACGTATATTTTTTCGCCCGGACCTTTTGAACAAGGCGGCGCGTATTCGGCGCGGCCATTCACGGTATTCACTCCCCAAGTGCCAATATTTTTCTGGCCAGCATCAAGTGACTTGGTGGTTGCGGGAATGTTCCAAGTGACAATATAAACATGCTCATCACCGCCTGGACCAGGCAAGTGGTGCATGGTCAACGCCAGACTTTTGGTTTCCGCAGGTAGATCGCTCCACTGGAATGGTGGCGACGCGCCATCGCCATCGCAGGTGAACTTTGCATCAAGCAAACCATTTGCGCCAACGCCTGAACTTGAAAATGGAAACGCATTGGCCGCGCGCTGCGTGGATGCGGTGGACGAATTTTCGCCCGCACTTGGTCGATTATTCGCGTCGCGATCGCCGCGCGCAGATCTGTCACCATCATCACGCGGCGGAGGTTGATCATTTGGATCGTCATTTTCCCGTGGCGGTGGTGGACCATCCTCACGTGGCGGTGGTGGACCATCCTCACGCGGAGGTGGTGGACCATCTTCACGCGGTGGCTTATCGCCCTTGTCGCGGCGATCACCTTTCTTGGGACCTTTTCCATTGTCGCGGCCTTCTTTGGCGGAAAGTGTTTCAGAGGTTTTTACCCCGTCCACACTTGTGTAATTGAAAATGACTTTGCCTGAAGCGTCAACGGAATATTCGACAAAGCCAGACTTGCCGCCAATTTCATAGGTCAACTTCCACGCCTTGGGCGCAGTTTGTTTGAAGCCAGTGATCTTGGCGCCGCGCAAAGGAGTGGTGGCTTGGCGCAATGGTTGCGCGTGCGCTTGCGGAACAATCTCATCGCCTTCCACTTTCACGTTGCCGCGCATGCCGCCATTGATATATGGATACGTCTTGCTTGCGTGATAGTGATACGAGCGCGTTCCGCCACTGAGACCTTGACCCGCGGCGACCACGCAAAAATGTCCGTTGAGTTCATCAAGCGCGTCGGTGCTTCCAAGCGGACAAGATTCAGGCGTGCCAGATTTTGCTTTTGGGTCGTACAGACCGTAGATGGCGAATCCATCAAGCGCGAAGGCGATTGGATTTTTTAGTCCGACTACTTTTTGAATTGCAAGCGGTGCCGCGTGATAGTGGTAGTCATCGCCACGGCCGCAGTGCCCGCCGAACTCGTCAAGTTCGCCAATGGAAAACGAATCAACGCCGCGATTGTTGAGCGCGTTGAAAATAGGAATACCATTTGCCGCAAGCGCTATGGCGCCGCGGCGAAGTTGCGTGCGACCAGAAATAGGTTTATCAGAAAGCGTGGATTTGAGCGGGATTTGCCATGCATTTGCGCCCGTGTAATTCTGGGGCAGCGGCACTTGTTGCTGCCAAGCGGTAATTCCAACCATCATGGTGAAGTCCAGTGGCGCGTGCGGAAGCCCGTCGGATTCAACATACAGCCACTGCGCATCCCAGTGCGTCTTCACGCTGGGCGCGAATAATGTGTACGCGGCTGCTTGCCATGGATCGTTTGGTGGATTGATGGGCGTTGCGTTTTGCGTGGTTGTAGTTGTTGTACTTTGCAAAATGCGAGTCGTTGCAATTTGCGAAGCGGCAGGGGTTTGTAATTGTGCAACCGTGGTCGTGTTGAACGCGCTCGCGAAATTATTGTCAACCATGTCCACGCTTTGGTTCATGGCGCGCACACGATTCAATTGCGCTTGCGCACGCGCGCGGTCTTGCTCATTTAAATCGTTCATTGCAATTGTTGCGGTACCGCCATCATGCAAATCAATTGTCACGCTGTTCTCACGAACCGTCAGCAACCAACCTTCAAGGTCGAGCTTGTTGCGTTCATCGCGCCACACATGAATGGAATTGTGGTCGTGAGCGCCGTGGTTGTGCGTTTGGGTTTGATCCAGATTTTGAACATCAGCATGATCACTCGGTGGATGAGCGGCAGTAGCATTGGCAAAGAGAAACAGAATGGCTGGAAATGAGATCATGTTGATGTTGAGTTGTTGGTGACAGCGTAAAAGGGACTAAAAATACCGTTTTTTGAAGGCAATGGTTGGTGTTGGCACATTGCGTGCATGAGCAATCAGGCGCAAGGGCAATGAAAATGTTTGGAGAATGCATTTAAGATGTACGCCACCATGAATACACAGTCAACCACGTATTGCGCCGCGTATTGGCTCAGGTCTTTTTTTTGTTACGCACTACTGGCGCACTGTATTTCTTTCAGCGCGATTGCTGACACATTCTACGCGTCCGAAATTCCAAAACCACTCAAGTCCAAGGATCTGCAGAAGTGGATGAAGGACCTGGCGCCCTCGGATGCGCAGCGCGTGAAGTGCGAGCAAGCGTTCGACGCGTACGTGGATCAGTGGGAGCAATTGCGCGACAAGACCATTCGCCCCGCGCAGGCTAAACATGACGCGCCGATTCGCGGCGTTGATGTAAATGTGAATGCCGCTCGCAATGCGAACGAGCAAAACCCAATCGAAGTTTCGTGGAGCCGCGCGGTCGCAAGTGCCTACGACACCATTGGAAATATGGAGCGCGCCATGTTTAGCGCCATGCGTGAGGCGCAATCTAATGAAGCGCAACAAGCCACAGTGGATCTTTTTGCGGCGGCACGCGCACGTAAACGTGCCAGCGCCGTGGTGCGTGGTGTTCCATTGAATTTGCCCAGTGTTCCAAAAGTTCCGGCTCTTTCGCAGGAAAATCAAGCGGCTATTGATAAGCGTTCGCGCGAGTGGGAACTTTCGGCCACGCCGCTGATTGAGCGGATTGCCTCCGCAAGTTTGGATGACAAATCCGCGGATCGCATGGATGAACTCAAGCGCAAACTCATCACTAGTGAGCGCGCTGCTGTGCGCGACATTGCGGCGCAGTTGCCGCCGGACGCCGCGCAAAAATACAAGGCGCAATTTGCGCGCAAGGCATTGGCTGGCTTGTCCAGTTGGAGTCCGTTTGCGTTCACTTCGCCAGACGCGCTGCGCAAGCAACTTGCCGACGCCAATCGCGCGGAGAAAGAAAATGCATCCGCCATTGCCAAGATCGATCAGTGGCAACAGCAACGCGATCAACTTGATGACGC
>CAJACJ010000092.1 GCA_903938205.1 uncultured bacterium | reverse complement strand
GGACAAGTGCAGCAAGTTTGCCGCCAAAGGAGATTCATTGAGCGTCTCAATCGCCAGCGAAGTGACCTACGCCGACATTGTTGCGGCTCATGCCCGCATTGAAAGCGGAATTATTCGCACATCGTGCCAAGAGAGCGCGGCGTTAAGCGAGTTGTGCGGCGCCACTATTTTCTGTAAGACCGAATATTTGCAGCGCACTGGAAGTTTCAAAGAGCGTGGCGCGCGCAACGCATTGCTTTTACTTGATCCTGCAACGCGCAAGCGTGGCGTGATTGCCGCAAGCGCTGGCAACCATGCTTTGGCGCTTGCGTATCACGGTCGCGAACTTGGAATTCCAATCACAGTGGTCATGCCCAAAGGCGCGCCATTGGTGAAGCAGACTCGCTGCCACGCTTTTGGCGCGAAAGTTTTGTTGCATGGGCAAAATATCGCGGAGGCAAAAGTGAAAGCCGACGAGATTGCCACGACGGAAAAATTAACCTACATCCACGGCTTTAATGACGCCGCCATTATCGCTGGCGCGGGTTCAATTGGGCTTGAAATCATTGAACAAGTGAAGAACCTGGACGCCATTGTTGTTCCAGTGGGCGGCGCGGGTTTGATCGCCGGCCTGGCCATTGCGGTGAAGGAAAAAAATCCACGCGTGAAGGTAATTGGCGTGGAGCCTGAGCGCTGTCCAAGTTTGTACAACGCCATGCAGGCGGGCCAACCAGTTGACGCGTGGCACGGCGCAACGCTGGCGGATGGTTTGGCGGTGCCTCAGGTTGGCGACCGCGCATTCGCATTGGCGCGCGAGCGCGTGGATGAAGTTGTGACCGTGCGCGAAGAACATATCGCGTTGGCTATTTTGCGTATTTTGGAATTGGAGAAGGGCGTGGTCGAGGGCGCGGGCGCGGTTGGTCTGGCCGCTTTCTTGGCGGGCAAACTGAATTCACTTCATGGCAAGCGCGTGGCCATTGTGTTGTGCGGCGGCAACATTGATCCCATGATGTTGACGCGTGTGATCGAGCGCGGCGTTGTGCTTGATGAGCGCATGGCGCAATTCACCGCCGTAATTTCCGATCGGCCAGGTGGATTGGCGGAACTTGCCGCAACGATTGCGCAGGTTGGCGCAAGCGTGAAACAAATTGAGCACGACCGAGCATTTGGTGGCGCCGATGTGAGCACCGTTATGGTGAAGTGCACGCTTGAAGTGCGCGACGGCGATCACTTGTCGCAACTGCGCGCTGCGTTGGTGGCCAAAGGCATTCGCATTATTTCCGAGTCCAGGCCGCTGGAAGATTGATCCGCACAAAAAAGGTAGTGATGAAAGCGGGGCGCCTGAGTCGTTGAAAGGGCTGGCAACCCCTTTGTAGACCGTGTTTTGTGCATGAAATTGCCGTTTTGTAAAAATCTGCAATTTTTGAAATATAGCGCTTCAGTCGTTGCTTCTATTTCCCGATGTCATTGCGCCATGACAGAAATTTCAAATACCAACAGCGTTCTCACCACTGGCGAAGTTGCCATGATTTGCAAAGTTGCCGCGCGCACCGTGAGCAAGTGGATTGATTGCGGCCGACTTGACGGCTATCGCATTCCAGGAAGCCGCGATCGGCGCGTGACCCGCG
>CAJACJ010000091.1 GCA_903938205.1 uncultured bacterium | reverse complement strand
TGCCGCCGCCGCGCTACTTGTCAAAAACCACCGCGCAATTTTTGGAACACGCGCCTTACTGCGAGCGCGACTTGCGCCTGCCGCAAGAGCCTTTGCACTTTGATCAATCCGGCAAGTTTGAAGTTCGCATTAAGAGCCGCGACCAAGTGCATCGCTACTACTACAAGCATCATCCATGCGACGTGGTTGGTTGGGACGGTTGCTATTACCCATACGCGTTCAACATTGACGACTTCAGTCCCATTGTGGCCAAGCATCACATGCCGCCGCCAACGCACCAAACATTTGAAGGCCACAACTTTGTGATCTGCTCGTTCTGTCCGCGTCTGCTTGATTTCCATCCGCAGGCCATTGTTCTTCCGTACAACCATTCCAATTTGGATTCGGATGAAGTGTTGTATTACGTGCACGGCAACTACAAGGCCCGCCGCGGCATTGAAGTTTCTTCCATGACTTTGCATCCGCAAGGCATTCCGCATGGACCGCATCCAGGCACAATTGAAAAAAGCATTGGCGCCACGGTGACTGATGAACTGGCGGTCATGTGCGACACATTCCGTCCGCTGTTTCCAACGCAAGCCGCGCTGGGTCTTGATGATTTGGCGTACCCAAATAGTTGGGAAGATGAAATTGTGCCTGCCGCTCCAGCCACCCAAGATGCGAAACCACAAGGACCAAAAAGTGCGAATACGTGGGAATAAACCTGCGAAATTCGGGATTCAATATTGTCTTCAGACTGGAATTCACATCATGAAAATGTCAATAAAACTTGGAATCATTGTTCTGATGTTGGCCAGCGTTGTGGGATTTGTTGCATTGAATAATTCCGCGCAAGACACCGGCGGTTCTGCTGGCAACAAGACCGCTGTGCGTAAAGCGCCGTCGGGATTGCCACTTGAGACCGTGACTATTGGCGGCAAGAAATTTGAGTTGGAAGTTGCCGCCGACGCGCCAAGTCGCACACGTGGACTGGGCAAGCGCGCCTCGGTTCCCGCTGGAACCGGAATGATCTTTGTGTTCAAAGTGTCCGACATCCTGAGTTTTTGGATGTACGACTGCTTGACCGACATGGATGTGGCCTATGTCACCCGCTCTGGAAAAATAGTTTCTATTGAAACCATGAAAGCAGAACCGCTGCGCGCTCCAACCGAAACCGAAGAAGCGTACAAGGCGCGCTTGAAACACTATCCAGCCGCGGCCGAAGGCTTGTACGCCATTGAGTTGCCACCTGGCGAATTCAACAAGTTGGGCGTGAAGGCTGGCGACACCATCACGCTTGATCACGCAAAGTTAAAAAGCTATTTGCGCTGAGTGATTTCAAGCGCGCGCGCATTTGAATTTCAACTCAAGCTCGCACGCATTTAAAATGGTGTTGTTCAATTCTGCGTCGCGCAAATTCATGTTGGAATTTGCGGGGAGAATGTTGCCCACAAGCTGCATGTGTTTATTGCGCGGGAAGTATTCGCCCGCGACATTCACCCAAGCCAATGCGCGGCAGATTTCCTTTGGCGGGCAGCCAACCACGAATAATAATTTCATCGCCGTCATCAATGAATTTTCGGCTGCTTCCATCGGGTAATTGCAGTGGTTCAGTTCCGCGCCACGTGCGCTCCAGCATGCTGCCACGGCTGTCTGGCGTTGTGCCGCTGACCGTTCCGCTACCCATTAAATCACCAGCGTTCATGGGGCAACCCGTGGA
>CAJACJ010000090.1 GCA_903938205.1 uncultured bacterium | reverse complement strand
GGACCGGTGTAGCGAGCCATCTGTGCCTCTAAAAGAGCCTTGAAACTGCTGTGCGATTCGTCGCACTGCAGCGAGTCGACTAGTAGACTCTAAATCGCCTCGTTGGTCAAGTTCACCGTGAAATTTCCCGTGGGACATGCGTTGGTGTGCATAACCAAGGCGCAGCGAATTTTGGCTAATACGCCCTTTTTTCAGAGCTTTTTCGCCAATTTAAGTAGGCCGTATTCAGCACCCGAAGCCCGCCAGGAGTGGGATATTCGCCGTTGAAGTACCAAATTCCGCGATGATTTGGCATGGCTTGGGTCAGGCCCTCGATTCGTTGATAGACCACATCGAGTTGGCCTTTCCAAGCCAGGCCAGCGGGGCGAATGAGTTGGGCAATGCGCGCGCACAATTGATCGTGTGTCACCGAGTCATAAATGCGCCGAACATGATTTTTCATTTTCGCCGATGGAAGATGCGCCTGTTCTTGGCAGAGCGTTTCAATTTCTGAAAAAAGTTTCTCGTCGCCGCGATCTCGGATGACGCCAACCGCCGCTTCAAACGCGATGAACTTTCCAAGTTGGCTCATGTCAATTCCATAACAGTCGGGATAGCAAATAGGCGGCGCAGAACTTGCAATCACAATGCGCGCGGGCTTCAAGCGGGCAAGCATTGTGATGATGGAGTCGCGCAACGTTGTGCCACGCACAATGGAGTCGTCCACCATGACAAGCGTGTCGCCCTCGCCAACAACGCCGCGGGTGACGTCGTAAATGTGCGTGACCAAATCGCGCCGAGCCGCGTCGTGCGTAATGAAGGTGCGCAAGCGTTGGTCTTTGTGCGCCACTTTTTCCACGCGTGGCAACATGCCAATGGATGTTGAAAGGTCCAACTCCGTCAGCGTGCCAGCGCGCAATTTGCCCGTTAAAACCGCAATTTCACGCTTGTGGATGTGTTGCTCGACTTCTTTTACCAAGCCCAGGAATGCGGGCTCGCTGGTGTTTGGAATAAATCCAAAAACAATTTTGGAGAAGTCGGCGCCTGTTTGTTGCAACACAGGTTCGGCCAAATTGCGACCAAGTTGTTTGCGCTCGTTGTAAATGTCCGGATCGTTGCCGCGGCTGAAATAAATTCGCTCGAAGGAACATTCCAAGCGCTCGGCGGGCTCGCAAAATTGTTCGTGAACCACAACGCCATCTCTACGCACAATCAACGCATGTCCTGGTTCAAGCGCCTTTACGGATTCAGGCGAAACATTAAAGACCGTGGTGAGGGCGGCGCGCTCGCTTGCGGCCGCAACCACATCGTCGGTTTCCAAAATGAAGACAGGTCGAATTCCGTTGGGATCGCGGCAGACAAAACAATCGCCGTGACCAAGCAAGCCAACAAAGACATAGCCGCCGTCAAAATCGGCGGTGGCTTTTGAAAGAACGCGCGTGAGATTCAGTTCCTGCGCAACGGCATGCGCAAGTTCAACACCGTCCAAGTTTTTCAAGCTGCCTGACCCCATGGTGGAGCGCAATTGATCATGCTCAACATCAAGGAAATGACCTATTTTTTCTAGCACAACACCCGTATCGGTGTCACCCACGGGATTGAGACCGTATGCCGCAAGCGTTTGAAAAAGTTCCGTGGCGTTGGTCAAGTTGAAGTTGCCGCACACGGCCAAATTGCGGCTGGCAACATTGGAGCGACGAACATATGGGTGGCACACATTTTCACCACGGCCGCCAAATGTTCCATAGCGAAGATGCCCAAGCATGACTTCACCAAGCATGGGAATGCGCCGCTTGAGTTCCAGCGGATCCATGTTGCGTAGATCATGTTCAGAAATTTTTGAAGCAGGTCCCAACGCGGCGTCGAAGATTCGCTCAATGGGACTGCGCTTGCTGTTTCGAAGCCGCGAAAGAAACGGCTCGCCCGCAGCCGTGTCAAATTTCACGCTGGCAATACCGGCGCCATCTTGGCCACGGTTGTGTTGCTTCTCCATGAGCAAATATAATTTTCGAAGTCCCCATAGCGGGTCGCCGTGTATGCGTTGCAATTCCGCCAGCGGTTTTTTTAAGCGCACCAAGGCAACGCCACAGTGATGTCCAATGAAGTCGCTCATGAAGGACTTTGCAGCGTAGCGGCGGCTTCGGGCTTCGGGCGGCAGCCTGATTTGCTTGCTATTTCGCAGGCGCGTGAGAAATGCAGCGGCTTTGGTGATGAAAATGAGCGTTCGTTTTTTGGGGGGCAGCTTGAATTAAAATTTTAATATTGCGCCGCAAACAGTGACTCGCTCCAATTGCAGTGGCGCGGTTGACCAACAGAAAGCCACGGCAGTGAGAGCGTTTGCGTGGCCACTTGCATATCGCCGGCAAGCTCCGGCGCGTGCGTGTTCCACAACTCGCGAACCAAGTCTTGCGAGTTGCACTGCGACGAAAGATGGAGCAGCACAATGTGACGCAGCGCGCGCTTGCCGTGAATGTGAAGTACCGCTTGCATCGCCTCCACATTTGAAAGATGTCCATGGCCACCCATGATGCGCTCCTTCAAGAAATCCGGTCGCGAAGAATGTTGTTGCATGCGCGCGTCGTAATTACTTTCAATACAAAGTGCGTCTACGCCCGCGAAAAATGCCAGCGCGTCGCCAGACATGCGACCCAAATCTGTGGCCCAACCCATCGCTACCCCATCAGTTGAAATACGAAAACCTGTTGAACCCGATTTGTCATGCGGTAAAGCAAATGCTTTGATTTGCGCAGAAAAAGCATGGGGATCAGCATCCGCGTCGAGCATGTGAGATGGTTGAATTCCAGCGTTGGCAATGGCGCGGTGATGCGCGTTGCGCGCAATGACCTTGGCGTTTTCAAAGGGCCAGCGCCGAGCCCATCCACCATGCAAGTGGTCGGCATCGGCGTGCGTGATCAAAATAGCGGCAATTTCATGTGGCTTGATATTTTCTACGGCAAGCGCGCCGCATAATTTACGCGGCGACAAACCTAAATCAATAATCAAATGCGTTGGCGCATCATCGCGTGGACGCAGTGAAACAATCGCGGCGTTGCCTTGGCTGCCGCTGGCCAAAATACGAATGCGAATAGGTGGATGCATTTATTCCACAGTGGTCGTGATGGAAGTTCCGCGCAGCGCGCTTCCCGTGCTTGGAGTAATGGGGCGTTTCGCGGTCTCAATGAAGCGCATGTATTCCTGCACGATCGGATTTTCTTTACGCTCTGCCAAAGCGATCAGCACATTGGGTCGTGACAGTTTTCTTCTTTGAACCACTTCATAGACCCAGCGAACGGTATCAATGTCGCTTCGTTGCATTCCGCTTCGGCGCATGCCGATTAAATTCAAACTGCCGGCGACATTGATGGCGGTCAGCATGAAAAACGCAGGCAAATCCGTGCTTAAACCGGTCAAGCCACCAAGAAAGGCCCCGCGACCTACGCGCGCAAATTGATGCACCGTGGACACGCCGCCAAAAATAACTCCATCGCCAATTTCAACATGTCCGCCAAGAGAAACATTGTTGGCAAAAATGCATTTGCTTCCAACCAAGCAATCATGGGCGATATGGCTGTTAGCCATGAGATAATTTTTATCACCAATGCGCGTGGGCAATTCCATTTTTGCGCGGTGAATGCTTACCGATTCACGGAAGGTGTTGTCGTCACCAATTACGCAACCCGCGCCAGCCTTGTCAGGATCAAAACCCAAATCTTGCGGCGGGTATCCAATACTTGACGCAGGATAAATCCGATTGCGCTCGCCAACAGTCAACGGTCCTTGCATGGAAACTTGGTGCATCAAACGCGTGCCTGCGCCAATGGTGATGGGACCAATCGTTCCATCAAGCACACAGTACGGACCAATCTCCGCACCTTTGGAAATTTGAACATCGCCAGTTAAAATTGCTGAAGGATGTACCTTGGACATGTGTGGGATTGTATTGAGAGTC
>CAJACJ010000089.1 GCA_903938205.1 uncultured bacterium | reverse complement strand
CCTTGGTTCTCCGCAACGCGTCTGCTCCGCGCTGCATGAGCTTGCAAATTCATACGCAACTTTTTATCAAGCGTGTCCCGTTCTCAAGGCACCTGATGAAGCCACGCGGCTCGCGCGCCTTCGCCTTTCACAACTCACCAAGCGCGTTCTTGCGCAAGGGCTTCATCTTCTGGGCATGGACGCGCCCAATCGAATGTGATATTGCGCTGCGAGCAGCGCCAAATTCAAAGCTAAATACAGACTCGCCTCTACCGCGCGCATGTTTGCAATCAATATATTGTCAACCAGGCAACTGAGCGGGCCGTGATCTAGTTTCATACACAACGCCACTCTCGCTTAAAACACTTTGCGCTTTGCGAATGCTCTCTAGCCAATGCGCGTCGGCGCCAACCAAATCCGGCTCCCAAGTCACAACGCGCGCAATGCCGGCTTGCACCATCCCAATGGCGCAGGCCACGCACGGCGAAAATGATGTGAACACGGTGCACCCCAGCGGACTTACTCCATTGCGCGCGCATTGAATAATGGCGTTCATTTCCGCGTGCACAATCAATTCATATTTGGCTGGTCTCTCCAATCGCTCCGCGCGATCTTCAACGCCACGAGGCAACCCATTAAAACCTGTGGCCACAATTTGTTTGGCGGCGCTGACAATAATTGCGCCAACCCCTCGGCTTGGATCCTTGCTCCATGTTGCAATCTGATCCGCGAGCAGCAGAAATCGAATATCCCATTTATCGTTGCTTGCAGACTTCATTGTGTGGCTTGCATCCGCAACAAGTCTAACTACAACTAGGCGCTGATCGCTTTCAAGCCCATATGCGTGTCGCCAAGTGAGCCGACGATTGATTCCAATCGCTCCGCGACTTGTCCCATGCCTTGCACGCGATCTTGGGGATTTAATTGAACGCACTCTTGCACAAGATGGCTCAACTCCATTGGAATATTTCGATTGATTGTGTGCAGTGGCTCCGGCAATTTCACCATCTCGGCGCTGATCGGTGAAGCGGAGACAGCCTCGCCCTGCGGCGGCAACACGGTTGGAATGACCTTGCGCGCCAAAACCCAATACACCATTGCCCCAAAGTTGTAGACATCCGTCTGAGCCGTAATGGCTTGTCGGTTCGCTTGCTCTGGCGCGATGTATCCCGGTGTCCCCTGAATTCGTACTTTGACGTGATCAACTGGGCATGCTTGTCCAAGATCAATAATCTTGACTTGTTTCTGATCGGTCACCATCACATTGATGGGCTTCATGTCGCCGTGCACAAACCCGCGGCTATTCATGTGCTCAAGACCGCGCGCAATTTGCGCGAACAATCGGATGGCTTCAGCCATGTTTTTAAATTTGTGGGTTTCCAAAGTGCCCGCGTCCACAAGCTCCATCAATAATCCAACTTCTGTTGTGGTAAACAGTTTTTTTATCCGCAGCAACTTGTGAATGCCGCGAATGCTTTCGTGATCCAGCTTCGAGCCGATCGCGTATTCCTGTTCAACCTGCTCAATGAAACGCTCGGACTTTTGATCAACGCGAATGACATGCTTTAAAGCCCACACTTGCTTGGTTTTGAAATCTTGCACAACATACACTTCGCTCGCGGCGCCAGTGCCAATCTTCGCGATGACGCGATGACCAAAAAGTTCAATGGGTAAAGATGCCATAATCCTATTGAATCAAACCATTTCTAAAAATGAAAATCCGAACAGAAAACAATGTTATAAATCTCGCAAATTTGAACAAAATGATCGTAACAATTCCACCCTATCCAAGCAACAGTATTTTGGGTATTTTTGCGCCAAATCGGATAAGTTTTTGAAAAAAGAACGCAATAAAAAAGTCCCCCACAGTTCAGAAATGCAATCAATTTACGTCAAGATTGTGTGTGGAGAAGTTTCGCTTCGAAATCCGCGGCGCTAAAAAATCGACCTGGACTGCTCACGCCCGCGACATCACTGTGCAAATAAACTTTATCCGCCGAAATGTTTAATTCTTTTTGCAGTCGTCTAACCAATGATGCCAACTCGCTCATTTGACTTTCGGTGAAGGGTCGTCGATCACCGTTGCCGATCAAGCAAATTCCGACAGCGTGTCGGTTTAATTCATCAGCCGCAGGCATGTTCTTGTTTGACACCAACATGACGGACATTGGGGAATGATTGTTTTTTGCAATAGCGGCAACATGCGCGCCAGGTTCTTGCTTGTTCCAGCGGCTGGCAACTTCTATATGTCCGTCGGCAATTCCTTGGCCATTTCCAATAATAAAGTGGTAGCCAATTCCGCTTGCATCCGTTGCGCCCTGAAGTCGCGCCACTGAAGCAGCGTCACCGGCGGGCGTATTGGAATGATGAATGACTATGGAAGTCCAACGCTTGTGATCCAAGTTTGCTTCTCGTGGAAGAATGCTTGCGTCTTTCGCGCCAACAACAAACGGAGACATTGCCAGCGGCTTTGGTCCGCCAGAATCTCCCAACACCAACAAGCTACTTGTGACCGTCGCGGCAACAGCAAAGCCAGCCCAAACCATTCGGGTTCGTCGCGTCAGAAGACCGCGAACATTGACAAGCTTGATGATTTGAATTGGAAGTGCCATAAATAATTTGTTCAACAACACTATCGGATAAATCTCCGATTGGCTTTGGCGAATTTGAAAATAATATTTTTCTGGGCTCAACCCGACGGCGGAGAAAGTCGCGCGCGCAATGCGGGCTTTGGATTTCCAAACACATCTGGCTCCGTCACCGGCGTAAAGCGATCACGCAAATTGTCCGAGCGTTCAAACTGATTGCGCGGCTCGCTCTCTGGAAAGAGAACTTTCTGGCAACCGCCCACTTCCAACATGCAAATTGCGCAACCCATAGCAATAGAAATGGTGAAACCAGTCACTCGACCACAATTTGTGGTGGTGTTTGAGTTCAATCTGCCTGAACCACTCAGCGTGGGCTTTGTTTCAGATTGGCGCATAGATCGATTCATAATACTCACTCTACTTGAATGGGCTTTTCCAATACAAACTCATCGATTGGCCACGGAATGGCCCGCTCGGTTTTCAAGGTTCGACCCGTCCAACCGTCCACATAGGTCAACACAACCAAGGCCGTGGCGTCGGACATGTTGGGCGGAATCTGAATTGGCGTCTCAAGCGAGTAGTGCGGACTCCCAAGCCCCGCTCGATACGCGTTGCGTAACTGCGCCGGTCCCCAATAAGCCACGGCCAAGGGAACCACCTTCCCAGCGGACTGCAAACTGGCTTCAATCGTCAAGTCGCCCGTCAATT
>CAJACJ010000088.1 GCA_903938205.1 uncultured bacterium | reverse complement strand
GATGCGAATCGGGTCGATCGCAATACAAGCGATCCTTCACCGCTACGCAATACATGGATGAGAGCGTCTCATTGCAGAACGCATACAGCGCCAAGTGCGCGGCGCGGAAATCAAAACGCACATACGCCTCGCGCACATCTTTCTCAAGCCGCGACAATTCGCCCAGTACCCAACCGTCAATTGATTCTGGCTCAACGCTCTTCAAAGCGCCGCGCCAGTCCGTGGTTGCGGGAAGATCGCCAAGATTGCTCAATAAGAAACGAACCGTGTTGCGAACTTTGCGATAGGCCTCGCCCGCTGTCTTGAGAAACTCAAGATCCATGCGGATGTCGGTTTCATACGCCAACCCGCTCACCCACCAGCGGCAAACATCGGCGCCAAACTCCTTCAGAATATTCTCCACATCAATGGTGTTTCCAAGGCTTTTACTCATCTTTTTGCCATCTTTGTCCACCACAAAACCATGGGTGACAAGGCGACGAAATGGCGGCTGACCCGTGGAGGCCAGCGCTAGCAACATGGAAAGTTGGAACCAGCCGCGGTGTTGATCGCTGCCTTCCAAATACAACTCGGCTGGAAATCCTTGGCCACGCTCTTGCATGACTGAATGCCAACTTGAACCAGCCTCGAACCACACATCGAAAATATCAAACAATTTTTCAATGGTTGCGCTGTTGAAATCTTTGGGCGCGTTCACATCTTGCGCGCTGTTGTAATGCGCCAACAATTCTTGCGGTGTGCGCTTGAACCACGCATCGGAACCATGCTCGCGCATGACTTTGGCCACGGCACGAATGCTGGCGGGCGTCATGAACGTGGATCCATCAGCCAACTTGAACGCAGGAATTGGCAAGCCCCAAGATCGCTGACGACTCAAACACCAATCTGGACGCGACGCAATCATGCCGCGCATTCGGTTGCGACCCCACTCTGGAACAAATTCAATCTTGCTCTCCACCGCTTCGCTGGCAAGTTCGCGAATAGTGCGACCGGAATTTTTCACTTTGCGGTCCACCCCAATAAACCACTGCTCCGTGGCCCGGAAAATAACAGGCGTTTTACTGCGCCAATCATGTGGATAACTGTGTGTGAACATGAGGTGGTGCACCAAATGTCCACTCTTGGTGATGTGCTCAAGAATGGTTTTATTGGCTTCCCAAATAGAGACGCCGCGCAACCACTCCGGCACAGTGTCGTCATAGGTTCCGTTGTCGCGCACAGGGCAATAGGCCTCAAGACCTTCCTTGCGGCCAGCGCGCCAATCTTCCTCGCCGTGGCCAGGCGCAGTGTGCACAAGACCAGTTCCATCTTCAAGAGTGACATGCGGCGCGGCAATTATTTTTCCCACACGATCACAGAAAGGATGCGTGTATTGCAAACCCACAAGTTTGTCGCCCGTGGTCTCGCCAAGTCGCTCAACCTTCTGTGCGCCAATCGCTTTGGAAACTTTTTCAATCATATCGCTGGCGATAATGCTTTCACCGCCATCAATGCGAACCAGCGAATAGTTGTACGCGCCGCCAACGGCGATGGCCAAATTCGCGGGCAACGTCCACGGAGTCGTGGTCCAAATCATGAAGCTTGGAGTTGAATCAAGTTCAACGCCGAACACTTTTGCGACCGCCTCGCGGTCGGCGGCCTCAAAGTCAACCCAAATGCTGGGGTCCTCGCGGTCCTCATATTCAAGCTCGGCCTCCGCAAGCGCCGTGCGATTGGCAATGCTCCAATGCACTGGTTTTCGCTCGCGAAACACAATATCTTGCTCCACCAATGTGGCGAACAATTCCAGCGTGGCGCCTTCGTAGGCTTGGTCAAGCGTGCGATATGGATGTTCGTAATCCGCGAACGTCAGCAAACGTTTCATGCCATCGGCTTGCACTTGAATGAACTTCACCGCGTCGCTGGCACAAGCCGCGCGGATAGCAACGCGCCTCTCATTCGCCGGCAACGCGTCAAGCTCCTTCATCTTTCCCTTTTTGGAAAGTTCAGTTAGCACTCGGTGCTCAATTGGAAGTCCGTGGCAATCCCAACCTGGCGTGTATGGACAACGCATGCCCTCCATCAGACGACTGCGAACCACCATGTCCTTGAGAACCTTGTTCACCATATGGCCAACATGGATTGGTCCATTGGCGTATGGCGGTCCATCATGAAATCGGAAGATGGGCGCGTTGGCTCGCGCGGAATTGACGCGCTCATAAAAATTCATCTCAGTGAATCGCTGCAGCGTCTTGGGTTCGGATTGCGACAGATTCGCCTTCATGGCGAAGTCAGTTGCGGGCAGTTGAAGCGTGTCGCGATATTCAGGCATTGGAGGCGCGATGATAGAGGTGTTGCGCGAAGATGGTGGACAATTTTCTAGGGCGCTGTGATTTCAAAGCCACTGAATCGCCACGTGAATTGCGCATGGAAGTACGCCCGAACTCATTCATCAGGGCATTCACCGGGTTTCACGGCTTCATCCAAATAGCGCTGAAATTCCGCCATTTTGTAGCTGACAAAGCAAAAGGTGTGATGCAGAGTGAACCACTCCATGTCTTTAGGGTCCTTCTCCAAATCATGGCGCAGGCGGTTGAGTTCAGCTAAAACTTTTTCAATTTTCATGGTGCGTGACTTTCTGTTGAATGATCGTGTGCGTGATCGTGCGGGTGGTCGGCGTGTTGCAAGGAACTCGGTGGCTGGGGCGCGGGCGTGGATTGGTGTGAATGATTGTGCTCATCGCTGTGTGACATGCTCTCCAAATTTCCAACGCCCCAAGCGATGGCCAAGCCTAGGACCAACGCCAACGAAAGTCGCACGCGATCATGTGAATGAAAGTGCAACTCTGGAAGCAAGTCACTTCCCGCGATGCACAAGAACGATCCCGCCGAGAAGGCCAGCGCGTAGGCGGTGAATGTTGGATCGCCACCACCGGTCTTCAATAGAAAAATCGCGGCGCCAATTGGAACAATGAGCGCGAAAAGAATATTCACGAGATGCAATTTTCTTGCGCTTGATTTGCCCGCACGCAGCAACGTGGTGAGCGTCATGGCATCGAAAGGTTTATGCAGAAGAATGACAAGAAATGTTCCAAGTCCAGCCAACCCCACGCCGGGATGCAGCGTGGAAGCCACTGAAATACTTGAAGCAAGAGCCACGCCCTCCAACAAACTATGCAGAGAAAGCCCCAACGCCGCGCCCGACCAGGTCAATGGCGTCACACCATGTGAATGCGCGTGTGCATGATCATGGACAGGCGCGTCGCACTCCTCCACCACATCATGTTGATGGAAACTTGCGAAGCGCTCCAAGAAAAACATGGCCAGAAAACCAAGCGCCGCTGAAAGCATGACGGGATTGATGGCGAGATGGTCCATCTCATGACCAGAGGCATTGCGCTGCTCTGAAATTTCCATAATGGCGTGAGGCAACATGTGAAAGAACGCCACGCCAAGCATGACGCCCGAGACAAATGAAAGCGCGATCTGCATTCGCTGATGCGTGAGGCGAATCAGCGTGGGCAAAAATCCACCAAACACGCTTGCCACAGCGATCAATCCGCACGCAATCCAAAGCCATTGTGTGTCCACCGAAACAGCATAACTGCCTTTGAAATCACGTGGCGCAGCGGTGGCGATTGAACCTTGCTGCGATTACACTCTCCCCTCGCTCAGGCACATCGGGGGTGGTAGCTCAATTGGTAGAGCGCTTGAATCGCATTCAAGAGGTTATGAGTTCGATTCTCATCCACTCCATTTGTCAGCCCCGCTTACAAGCGGGGTTTTTTATTTTTAATTCACCGTTCGCGCGCCGAACTTTCACCGCGCTTTCGTATGCTTTATGCATGAGCGTTGCAACCCGTGAAACACCCGCCATGAAGCAATATGACCGCTTCAAACGCGAGCATCCAGGCTGCCTTCTGTTCTTTCGTATTGGAGATTTTTACGAGCTCTTTGATGAGGACGCCGTCACGGCTTCGCGCGCGCTTGGTATTACGCTGACCGAACGCACCAAAGGAGTGCCCATGGCTGGCGTTCCCCATCACGCGGCCGAGGGATATTTGCGCCGCCTTGTTGAGCAAGGATTCCGCGTCGCGGTGTGCGAACAAATTCAAGATGCAAAAGACGCCAAAGGCGTGGTCGATCGCGCGGTCACGCGCGTTGTGACTCCAGGCACTCTGGTTGATGAAGCGTTGCTTGACGCTGGCGCCGCCAACCGTGTTGCCGCAGTGGCCATAAGCGCGGACGGTGCGAGTGTTGGTATTGCGTCGGCTGAACTTTCCACAGGTGTGTTTGAAGTGTTCACGGTGGCGGTCAATGAGTGGCTTGATTTGATCGCGCGCTTGGAGCCGGCGGAATTATTGCTGCCCGAAGGTTTTGCGGGCAAGGAGCATGCGTCCACCTTGGTGAAGTCATGTCTTGAGCGGCCGGCTTGGAACTTTGCTCCGCGAGACGCCGCGCAACTGCTTCAAAAACACTACAAAGTGGCTGCTTTGGGCGGCTTTGGCTTAACCGATGATGG
>CAJACJ010000087.1 GCA_903938205.1 uncultured bacterium | reverse complement strand
TGAAAGTGTCTTGATGCTCGAAATCCTCAAAATGAGGGAGCCTTTTACTAGATACAAATGGGATGCCAAAGCACCGCAGATAGGGCGTTGGCGCACAAATGATGGCGAAAACCGCTGCAAGTTATTGCAAAATATGGCTTTAAGGCTTCAATATGACCAATTTCCAATCATGTTTACACTGAAAAAAAGCAGCGAAAGCGCATAAATGAATCAGCCAGAAATATTGAAATGGGTCCATTGCCGCACTTCTTCAAGGCGGTCTGCCAACCTGACAGCACTTGAACAGGGGCCTGTGGTCTAAGACCGACTGAGACGGGGGCAATTTCAAGTTTCACGCAGCCTTGCAGCCATCTTTTATAAGCCACAAGGGCTTGGCGACCTGGCGCAAGGCAGTGATCACATTTCAAATTTCATGGGCGGCAGCAGCAGGCTGCGAGCGATCCACCAGGCATTGGCCACTAAATAAGACAGTCCAAAAATAAGGACGCCGCTTTCAACCACCACCAAACTGTCGGACAAGAGCGCGGCCACATCCCATCCCAATTTGTGAAGAAGAATGGGTGACGCAAATGCGCCAAGGGCGACCAGCCCCAATGTGTAAATGAGCAAATTTATATTTTGCCGCGCGGCTCCAGCTTCGCGGAATGCTTGCGAGCGGCGGCCGCACACCATCAATAATCTTCGATAGCTGATCAAGACAATCGCGAACGCAGGAAGTTGCAGCGCGGGGGCGGATGTTTTGAGGGAATCCATAATCCATTCTTGGGACTGCAACCCAATGGAGCACGTAATGATTGTGATGAGTGTTGCTATCCACAACAACAAGCCACCATTCAGCCATACGCGCCACTTGCGCATTTCCGCGCGCAGGGAAAACTCGCTTGCGAGCAATCCAAAATACGCAATCGCGAACGCCAAAGCCATGAACACGCACGAAGCCGCCCATCCAAAAAAGCGAATTTGCCCCGCAAATCGGCTGGTTTGGCCCGACATGAAATCAATAAATGCAATCATTGGTCCTGCTGATTGCACAACCGCCGCAAGCAAGCACGCCAATGGAACAGCCACCAAAAATATCGCAACACGATGTGGACGCTGCAGCGCCACCAATGCGCGAATTTGTGAATCTGAATTGCCCGCCAAGGTTGTAACGACAGCCAGTGCGCACTCGGGACACACATCTAAAAGATCACAACCATGCAAATCATATTTGCAACCATCGCAGCGAACATGTGAGGAAAGTTTGGGCACGGAGTTCAAAGTTATACTTATTTCAGAATGTGCAGTGCCACGAAAAATTTTTCAGAAAATCGCAAAGCTATTGTGCTGCTTTCCGGCGGACTCGATAGCGCTGTAACGCTGGCGGCATTGCAAGCGGACGGATTTCAATGCGCCACCCTGGCCATTGATTACGGCCAGCGCCACCGCGTGGAGTTGGAATTTGCGCAGCGTGTTTCGCGCGCTTTAGGCGCCACTGATCACCGCCAAGTCACAGTTGATTTGCGCACGCTTGGTGGCAGCGCGCTCACTGCGGACATTGCGGTTCCAAAAGACCGTGACCTTGCGGGCGCTGATATTCCAGTGACCTACGTTCCTGCGCGCAACACTATTTTTCTTTCCATTGCGCTTGGGTTCGCCGAATCCGTGGGCGCGCGCCACATTGCTTTTGGCGCCAACGCTTTGGATTATTCGGGCTATCCAGATTGTCGGCCGGATTTCATAGAAGCCTTTGAGCGCCTTGCCAATGTGGCCACGCGCGATGGTGTGCAAGCCGCCGCGGCGGGGCAGGCGTGGTTCCAAGTGCACGCGCCACTGTTGCGCATGACTAAGGCGCAAATTGTGTTGCTAGGAAAAAAACTTGGCGTGGACTTTGCCCTGACAACCAGTTGCTACGACCCAGGCGTGAATGCAAAGCCGTGTGGTCTGTGCGATTCATGTCGCTTACGCGCCAAGGGTTTTGCGGAAGCCGTCGTGATTGATCCACGCGTTGTGTAAAGCTTGCGCGCGTCACATGCGGATGAAAATTTGATTTTTTAAAACAACTGCGCGTTCCAATTCCAAATTTTTCACTTCAAGCCCGCTCTGAAAGTTGGATTATCAATATCCAAATTTATATATCTAAGTTTTTCACTTCAAGCGCGTGCTTCTCAATGTAGTTGCGACGCTGCTCAACATCTTCGCCCATGAGAATGGAGAAAAGATTGTCGGCGTTGCTGGCCTGATCCCATGTCACCTTCAGCAGCGTGCGCCGCGCAGGATCCATGGTGGTGTCCCACAGTTGAATGGCTTCCATTTCGCCCAGACCCTTGAAGCGTTTCACTTCAATGCCGCGGCGACCAACTTCATGCAATTTCTGCAGGATTGAAGGGATATTTGCCACTTCAACCATTTCCGTTTCCTTGGATTTCTCGTTCTGCACAAGCCAGCCGTAGCGTGTGGGTAATCGCTCGCCGGTCACGCCTTCTTCTTGCACAAGCGTCCAGTGGTTCATGTCCATGCCGGACTTTTCCAAAGACTCAAAGAGCTTGTCGATCTCGCGGTTCTCATGCAGTGGACGCAACGTGGCCAACTTCGCCAAGTCCTCGCCTTCGGTGCTTGCGCCAACTTCAATCAATTTGAGTTGTTGTTTCGCCAACTCCGCCATGGCGTCAGCCTCGCGATGGAACAATGCGTCGTGACCTCGCCACGCAAGAATGAAACTTGGCAAACGATTCTTGCCTTCAGGATCTTTTGCGCGCGTCTCAAGCAGTCGCGCAAATTGCAGGCCGCGATATTGACTGACCAAGCACAACTCTTCCAATCGAGTCAGTTCACGAATGACGCGACGCAACGCATCGCCATCAATGCGGCTAGTTTCCTTGCCCTTGGCGTCGCGAATAATCAGCGCCGCGTTGCTGCGCATGGCCAAACTCACAAGCACTTCATTCATGCGGTGGTCGTTCAACACATATTCAATGCTCTTGCCCCGCGCCACTTGATACAGCGGCGGCTGCGCGATGTAAATTCTTCCAAGACGCACCAATTCTGGAATTTGCCTAAAGAAAAATGTGAGCAAAAGCGTGCGAATATGGCTTCCGTCCACGTCGGCGTCCGTCATGATGATGATGCGGCCGTAGCGAATTTTAGACGCGTCAAAATCCTCGCGAATACCGCATTGCAGCGCTTGAATCAGCGTGCGAATTTCTTCAAAGCCCAGCACCTTGTCCAAGCGCGCCTTCTCCACATTCAACAACTTTCCACGCAGCGGCAAAATAGCCTGCAACACATGGTCGCGGCCGCCCTTGGCGCTTCCACCGGCGGAGTCACCTTCCACGATGAACAGTTCGGTGCGCTCCACATCATTGCTTGAACAATCGGACAACTTGTGTGGCATGCCGCCAGAATCAAGCGCGCCCTTGCGCTTGATTAAATCACGCGCCTTGCGCGCCGCTTCGCGCGCCTCGGCCGCCAACTTCGCGCGGTTCACAATCACTTTGGCTTCGGCGGGATTCTCCTCAAGCCATGCGCCGAGTTGCTCGGTCACTGCTGCGCTGACAAAAGTTTCCACTTCTGGATTCAACAATTTTTCCTTGGTCTGATTGTTGAACGTTGGATTGGGCAGCTTCACACTCACCACGGCGGTCAAGCCTTCGCGCAAATCCTCGCCGGTTGGAATGAAATCTTTTTCCTTGAACAAGCCCAT
>CAJACJ010000086.1 GCA_903938205.1 uncultured bacterium | reverse complement strand
GTCGAGTTGGACCATAGCTTTTTGACAAGCATCAAGGTCATAACGACAATTAAAAGACTCTCGTCCTTCGGTCGTGGAGTCATCCCCAATTTCTTGCCCCATGATGACTACTTTGTCAATTTTGCTTGAAATATGTGGATAGTAATTAATAAAAGACGAGTACGTACCAATAATTAATACTGAAACCTTTGAGCAGTTTGCAACAGAAACTGCTACTTGCTCAGGGTAGTAGCGCCCAACTGGAGCTGGCTCAGGTGCCGTGCTTAACAAGCCATTTGACAAATTCATCATGGTTCTAAAGTATGGCAACCAAGGCCATGAAGAGAGATCTTGCCGGCCGTTAGCGCCCTGCTTTGCTCCCACAATGATTGGAATTTTTCTTTGGTTGGGTTGATCTGGCAATTGATTAATCAGCTGGTCTATGGCTGCAGCAGCCTGCTGAGGCATTGTGTACCCCTCGGACTGAATAATCGAAGCAACATATTTATTACCAATCACCAAAGGAATGGCCATCATGTCATCGATGTCAAAGTCGTTATCGATAATGACACAATCACATTTTGTCGGAGAACAACCCGTTCCGTACTCAATCAAAATCAAGGAACAATCGCTTCCGCTCACCATGCCGTCGTAATCCAAATCGGCATCGCAGGGTTGCCCAAAGTCGCAGTTACCCCAAGCAAGCAAGCACAACGAAAAATCGAGCATGTCAATGACACCATCTTTGTTGAGATCGCCAGCGCAAGGCAATTGAAAGAAGCCGGGAAGTCGAGCCGCCCCAGGAACATGGCACAAATTTGTCAACGCAAATTCAAGTAACTGCTTTTTACCGCATGCCGAGTTTTCAAATTGATGCGGAGCAAGAGGATTGCCGCCTCTGGCTTCGCTGCCAATTAAAAATACGTTGTCGCGAAGATAGTTCGCCCAATAAAATTCTTGGAAATTGAAAACCACTGGCGTCTGGTCGAACGGATTGAATTCATCGTCATCATCCTGAATCAAACCCTCCAGGGATTCATATCCCTTAGCGCCTGTATACGTGGTGCCGCACACGGGATCTGGCTTGTTAGGAAATTGCAAATTTGCCCCGAATTCACGCATAATGTCATCGGTTAAGCCAGTTGGTCGATCAGAAATTGTGCTCTTTCCAAATGGCGCAAGCATGGGCGGAGGTGTGATACTTGGATCTTGTCGCACTCCAAGATTGAACGACCACACATAACGCATTTGTCCATAGCCGTAATCCTCGCCATTCTCCATCTCGTACCAAAACTGCTGCATGGATTTACCCGAGCCCAGATAATCCTTCAAGAGAATGCAATAGGTGTAGTTTGGAAATCCGTGAGTGGCATGATTCCAAAGTTGGGGTGGGTCAACAACAGCGGTGCCAAAGGCTCCAGTGAACCTTGCTGGATAATCACGCCCACCATTTTCCATATAGGTTGGATCAGACAAAATGCTGACCGCGGTCGTGCGGTGATGGCGATCGAGCAAATGAAAGCCCCCATTTGGATCACGAATGCAAGGAGCCTTGCTGGCTTTCAGCCACGAATCAATCGCCGAAATAGCTGCAGCGTTCTTGGCGGCGTCCTCGGAAGGAACACCTCCGTATGCCGTGCTCCAAAGTTGATATGGCTTCTTCATGGTGATTCCCAAAACACCATCAAGCCCCACGTTGTACTGACCCGCTTGTAGCAATGTCAGCGGAACCTTGAAATAAGAGAGGTTGCTGATTGGATCCACAAACTCCTCAATGACGGGAGTGGCGACAAAGTCAACACTTGGAATGTCTTGCTGAAGCTCTAGAAACAACGTCTCGTTTGTTTTTGAAACTGGGGTTTTTCCCGCATGGTTGTTAGAGGCGGCCGCGATTGGCGCAAGAGTGAGAAAGAGAATGGCGGGCAATGCAGCACGCATCAATTGACTTGTTCGAGTTGCAAATGCACAATGAGTTAAAAACAAAATGTTGGTTCGTGTTGATGAATGGACGCCCATATTCTTTCCTAAAAAATAAAAAACTAAAACTTTACGGGACGATTAATAACCTGAGATTTAAGCTTGCCAAGCCGAATCAATTTTTTTTTACAAAAAATGCAAAACTTTGCAGATGCTTGAAGTACCTATAATCACACCTCAATTCATGTACAAATCAGAAATGAAACTGAAAGTACGCACGCCCGCTGGTGACATTGTGATTGACGCTTCGCGCATTGACGCGGTCGTTGCGCGGCGTGCGGCGAAGTTGATCGCACAAAATATCGCGGGTAAGCGAGTCAGCTTTGCGGGCATTGCTACGCCAAAAGGCACGCCATTCTTTGAGCGCTGCTGGCGCGCCTGCCGCACAATTCCTGTCGGCGAAACTCGTACATATAGATGGCTTGCAACAGCGGCAGGATCGCCGCTTGCTATTCGCGCGGCGGGACAAGCCATGCGGCGCAATCCTCTTCCAATGATTGTGCCCTGCCATCGCGTTGTGGCCGCCAATGGTCTTGGTGGTTTTTCTGGCAGCAACAAAGTTGGCGGCAAAGAATT
>CAJACJ010000085.1 GCA_903938205.1 uncultured bacterium | reverse complement strand
GTGGGGCATGATGCCGGTTGATCCAACCCGCTTTCGATGGGGCCGCCGCGGCGAGGCGGCCGTTGCGTTCGCCGGACCGCTGATGAACATTGTGCTTGCGTTGATCTCGTTGACCGCGCTTGGAATTTGGCTGGCGCGTGGCCCGGTGAACAAACCCATCTACGAAAATCTCCAAATCTTTTTATACGCGGGTGGCTGGCTGAATTTTTTCCTGGCCGCATTTAATTTATTGCCGGCGCCACCACTGGACGGCTCGCGCATTCTCGCCGGTCTTTCACGCCCCGCCCGAGAAATCATTGAAAGCCCGCCAGTGATGCAATTTGGCTGGATGGCCATCTTCGCGCTCAGCATGCTGGGCTTCTTCGCGCCCATCGAACGCTTCTGCCGCTTGATTTCCATTGAGTACGCGCAGCGCATCGCCACTATTTTTGGCGCATAACGGCTGATTTTTCAACATTTCACGCGCCGCCGCCAAGAAATTTCATCAAGCCGTTGGCGTGAAATGAAACTTTGGTTACACTCGTCGATTCGCACCTGCCCACCGTTATGGCGGCACGGCGAGCTGAAAAGCCCGCCCCACCGACATACGGAACTGACAAGTTGATCGCTGATCAACTGGTTCCGAGGAGGCGGCTGATGGAGAACTCACGTGGTCGTATTACGTTTCAAGCGTTTCGGAAGAATTCATCGTCCAACGTATCGATTGTGCGCCGCTGACAAGCGCTGCCCTCGAAACGGAACGGTGATTGAGGAACTCGGTTGGTTCGATCCAGCCGGTCCTGAAGGCAAACAATTTGAATTCAACATGGAGCGCGTGGCGCATTGGTTCAAGATGGGCGCGCAGCCATCTCAAACCGCAGCCAACATGATCAAGAAAGCTGGCGGAACAATTCCGGCGGCCGCGATCAAGGCGCTCTCCGTGCGCAGCAAAGTTTCGAAACATCCAAAGCCAGCCGTGGTTGCAACACCAGCGGCTGCCGCAGAGGAGACCCCGAAGGGCGAGTAACGCCTTTCGAGGAACACGGAGGTGCGCATTGACCTCCTCACCATTTTCCCGGAGATGATGGCAACGCCTTTGGCGACCAGCATTCCCGGCCGAGCGGCGAGTTGCGGCGCGATGGAATGTCATGTGCACGACATTCGCGCGTGGAGCAACTCACCCCACCGAAAGGTGGATGACCGACCCTTCGGGGGCGGGCCCGGAATGGTGTTCATGTGTGACCCCCTCGTCGACGCGGTCGAGGCGGTTGAAAAATTAGACTCACGAGCAGCGTGCCGCGTGCTGCTCACGCCGCAGGGTGAACCCCTTCGGCAATCTCGCGTGGAATGGCTTGCCAAACAGCCGCGTTTGCTGCTGATTGCGGGCCACTACGAGGGAATTGATGAGCGGGCGATTGAAGAGCTTCGTCCGCTCGAACTGAGTGTCGGCGACTTCACAGTGTCTGGCGGCGAGCTGCCCGCACTGTTGGTGGTCGACGCGGTGTCCAGACTTCTTCCAGGAGTTCTTGGGCATGAATGTTCGGCCGCGCAAGACTCCTTCAGTCTTCGCGACGAACACGGCAATCCTCTTTTGGATTGCCCTCACTTCACCCGACCGCGCTCGTGGCGCGGCAGGGATGTTCCCGAGATCTTGCTCTCGGGCGACCACGCGGCAATCGCGGCGTGGCGGTTGGAACAATCGGTCAGTCGCACGCGTGTGCGTCGGCCGGATTTATTTGGAAGCGCCACCCCTGAGTCGTAAGAACTCAAGTGGAAAGTGTTGAACGGCGGATTTGCGAAAGCAAAAGCTGAACAACCAAACGGATCCGTCCTGGATCCAGATTGAGACTGGTCATGAATCGTCAACTGTTAATCGAACAACTTCTCTCTCCGCAACTGAAAGCTGGCAAAGATTTGCCAACATGCAGCGTCGGTGACACCATCGATGTGCATTACAAAATTGTCGAAGGCGACAAGGAGCGCGTGCAGGTTTTCCAAGGCGTGTTGATCGCCGAGAAGGGTCGTGGCGTGAACCACACCATCACCGTGCGCCGCATTGTTGCCAACGAAGGCGTGGAAAGAATTTTCCCGCTGCATTCGCCGCGCATCGCAAAGATTGATGTAGTCCGTCGTGGCGATGCCCGACGCGCCAAGCTGTACTTCTTGCGTGAACGCACCGGTAAGAGCCGTCGTTTGCGTGATCAACGCCGCGGTCTCAAGGGCTTGGAAGCCGCTTTGCAAGCCACGGACACGACACCGCAACCAGCGGCGGAGTAAGCCTTTTTTATTGATTTTGAACAATCGCCCCAAGCAACCCTTGGGGCGATTTTTATTTTTAATTCAAAGGTTGCGCGCTGCGAAACATGCGCGCGGCGATCACACCACCTCAACCAGAAGCACGCTCAAAAGTAATTGAAGGATCATGATGTGACGAGCTCCATTAGGACGGTGGAAGTTCGCGCATGTAGATATTGGCGAACTCAATCGGCGCGCCGTGATGTTGCAGAGCGATCGGACCATCCGCGGGCACGCCGGGAAGACGAGCGTTGTCCAGCACTGTTTTTCCGTTGAGCACCACGGTCAAACGATCGCCTTGCATTTTAATTTTCATGCGGTTCCATTTGCCTGGCGGAGCGTCCGCATTTTCAGATGGCGTCACACCCGCGCGCACTTGGGCAGTTTGCGAAGGATCGGTTCGATATCCATACACCTCACCGCTTCCAATCGGCCACGACCAAATATTCACTTGGCTTTTGTCATTGCCGCGTAGAAAAATTCCGCTGTCACCAAACTCGTCAATCTCCACCGTCTCTGGTTTTCCATCGGAGCCCACGGGAGTGGTTCCATCTTTGCGCACCACGGGCACCTTGGCTTTGTGGGAAGTGCCACTCCAACGCCAGTCCGCGATCAATTCAAAATTGGCGTAACTTTTCAGGCTCCACAACGTTTCGCCGCGGCCGTCATAGGTCAACTTCCAATCATCCACCTTCCAGTGACCAGCAAGGTCCGTCTGCTCGCGCCACCCTTGCAGCGAACCCGTGAAAATGCTTCTAAAACCTTGGTCTTCCATGCATTTTGCGTCCGGCGCAAGCGGCTCACCCGCGGGCAATTCTTGAATGCGGATATTGCGAAAGTGAACGGGCGAACCTTCGCTCTCTAGGCAAATAAAACCCTCGCGCGGATTCACATCAAAGGCGCCGCTGACTTCTTTTCCATTGATGGCCAACTTGATGGTGCCGTCAATCGCCGTCACGCGATAGTGATTCCATTCGCCCGCGCCCTTGGTGCGATTCTCACTTGGCAAACAACGCGCCCAACCCGCGGGGTGCGGTCGATCCGGCTTCATGGTTGCGCCGTGGATGGAAAAAATATCGCCCTGACTTGTGTAGATCAACTTGCCGTCTTCGTGATATTCGTCGCCCAACATAATTTGCACTTCAACACTGCGCGTAAATGGCTGACCCTTGGCCGTAATGGGATCGCTCCAAATAAACAAGCCCGCGTTGCCGGTTGGACTTTCATGCATCCACTCAAGTTCCAAAACAAAATTGCGATAGGACTTTTCGGTTCGCAATACGCCGGTGGGAACGCCGGTGCAAAAAATTTCGCCGTTCTTGGCGCTCCATGTGGTTGGACTTGTGTTGACATTCACCCAACCCGATAAATCTTTTCCATTCAAGAGCGGCGTGAAACTATCGGCGGTCATCACCTTGACTGACTTGGCTTGATCGGCCTGAGCGGCCAGCGTTACAGCGGCGAACATCTGCGCCGTATGAGCAGAAATGGCGCAAGTACGAGCACTCGCCGGCGCGACATGTCCAAATGCAAGAAGTGACGCAACAAGTCCAAACGCGGCAAAATGGTGTGTTTGCATGTGTGCAATCTAACTTGCCACGCGTCTGTGTGCGGGCGCAAGCCGCGAAGGCATGGCCATTTCAAATACATGATTGCGGCGCTTGGAATGAGATTGAAAGAGCGTGCAATAAAATTATGCGCGCCCGCGCGCAGTGCTTACTATGTTGGCGTGAATATCCATGTCCTCCATGATTGCCGCGTGCTTGCAAATTTGACTGGGCAAACGCAATTGCCTTGCGACGGAATTGTCTCGCGCCTTGGCCAAGCCAATGACATCGCTGCGGCATGGATTGATGGCAACCCACTGAGTGAGAACTTTGTCGCGGATGTTGATCAAGTTTCGCCGCGCCTTCTGATGTACAGCGGCACGCTTTCAAGCAGCCTGTTTGGCGAGGACCCACGCACTTGGCTCAAGCCTGGCCGCGTCGCGCTGGACGCGTTCGCCGATCGCGTTCTTCCCACGCTACAAAATGCAAACCGCACAATTTGTTTTCGTCTTCACGCGCGTCATGTCCTAAGCGATCCGCAAGGCGCGCTTCGATTTATGTTGGATCACGCGCAGCAGCCATTTGAAATTGCGCTCAGTCCCGCCGACATGATCACGCCCGACATGGTTGGAACCATTGACGATCATCTGCGCCGAATGTTTGAATCGTTGGCTCCGCGCGCCGCAATGGTTTTTTTAAACGACATACGCCTGAACGCCGCCGGCCAAGCGCGCAGCGTGGCGCTGGGTGATGGAATATTGCCTCAAGAACTTGTCCTGTCATTAATTCGTGAGCATGTGCCGGCAAACACCCCTGTTGTTTTGCCGCCGCACAAGTTAGAACAGCAGCTGAAATGGCTGCGATTTGAGCACAACCAAGCCGTTTCCAAGTAAGGCCCGAAGGCTGCTCAATGGTGTCATCCACCACTGATTCATTCACGGTTTCCACTTGCACAACCCGTCACATAAACGCTTGGCTTAGGGCTTCCAAACCAAAAATTTGCGCGCGCCACACAAATTCCAAAGACATTTCATTGGACTCCAGCCATTTGAGAGTTACAATATGAATGCAATGCCCACAAGGATACGGGTGTTCGGAGGTACGTCAGGATGACATCGCACGCATCAACTCTTGATGCCCGCGTCTTGGTGCTGAATCGGCTCTATGGTGCGATACGCATCATCGATGCCGCTCGCGCTTTCTCTCTTCTATTTCGTGAATTGGCCGAGGTCATCAATGTTGAGGATGGCTCGTATATGAATTACACCTTCAACACGTGGAGCGAAGTCTCCGTGTTGCAGCGCGAGTACGAGTGCGAGCAACACGACTGGGTGCACACATCGCGCTTGGTGATTGCGGTGCCAAAAATTATCCGCTTGTTTCGCTACGACCGCTTTCCAAAACAGCAAGTGAAATTAAATCGCCGCAACATTTACGCGCGCGATGAAAGCCGCTGCCAATATTGTGGCAGACATTTTTCCACCAAGGAACTCACGCTTGACCATGTCAAGCCGCGTGTGCAAGGCGGCGAGAATTCGTGGGAAAATTTGGTGTGCGCCTGCGTGAAATGCAATGCGCGCAAAGGCGGTCGAACTCCCATTCAATCTGGAATGAAGCTCATTCGCGCGCCATTTCGACCAAAACGAAATCCCGCCATTGCGCTGCGCTTGGGCAGTCCCAAATATCAAAGCTGGAAAGCGTTCTTGGATGACGCCTATTGGTCAATTGAATTGACCTAAATATTCCATTGGTACTCACGCCAATTCGCCCGCAGGACAAGCAGCGTCAGTCACGCATTGATGGTGATTGTGTTTTGCAAAACCCCGCGCTTGAAATCACATCTGAAATAGAACCACGTTCAGCGCAAGCACCGTTGCGTTCTGAATTCCGTGCGCGATCATTCCAGGAAACACGCTGCCGCTCCACTCGCGCGTGATGCAGAACGCGCACGCCAATCCCGCAAGAGCTGGCGCCACAAACGCGCCTTGCGGATGAATGCCCGCGAAGATTGTTCCGCTGATCACCATTGAAAAAATCATCGAAGCTACCACGCCCCACTTGCTTGTGCCTTGGCGAAGATGGCCATACAGAACTCCGCGAAAAATAATCTCCTCCGTGATGGGCGCGGCCACGCACGCCAACGCGAACAGCAGGAATAATTCCATGGGATTGGCTTTGTCAATGAGTTCCTGAATTGGGTGCGAGGGATTTCCAAGGTTGGGCACATTGAAGAACCAACCCATGCCCAGACCAATCAAAAGACCCAAGCCCATGAGCGGCAGCGCTGTCACGTAGGAAATGGTGGCTTTCCAGAGTAACTGAAAAACACCTTGATTCCAGCGCAAACCGATCAGATCCATGATTGCGCCCATTGAAATTCCGCGCCACCGCGCCCATGCAAGCGCGCCTAAGGCCGCGAACATGAGTGCACCTGACAGCACCAAACGCCAGGGAGATTCTGGGTCCACCGGCACCAACATGGCGGCGAATTGCAATCCCAAGAACAAGACAAACCATGCCACAAATGTTTCGCCCAAAATGAGCGATGTGTTTGCGCGCGACGTGATTGCGGAACCAATTTTGCGCGTGAGCCCCATCACGATGAGCGTGATCAACGCGGCGATACCGCATGTGCCAAATCCCATGAACCATAGTGCGGCCACGCCCAACACCAACATGAACTTCAAGTCGCTTTCTTGCAACTCGCTCAACGCATGTTCGTCGGCAGAAATTTTTGCCTGCGCAAATGTTCCAAACCATCCAAGTCGCTGCTGCAACAATTCAAATTGCTCCTGAGTTGGCGGCGCGACCTGCGACAATGTCGAACTGGATTCAGTCGCAATTGATGGACGCGCGCTTGCATCCGATGCAGGCCATGCGTTCACGACGGCGCTTGTGGCATTGAGCAGCGCCGCATCGCTCGCTTTATCGACAGAGTCGCCACTGTCACTATCAAAACCCTTGGCCGCCAAATCAATTTGTTCGCCGGCTTCAGCTTTCATTCCAAAGTTGACCATCACAATCGCGCTGGCAAGTTGATCCAATGGCGCGTCGCCTAAAACCAAATCCTGCTCCGTAGTTGCGCCATCCGGCGCAGCCATGGAGCGCGCCACCACCAACAATCGCCCGCGCAACTCCGTGCTAGAAGAAACATGTTGCTCTTGAAACGACTCGCTCTCCCCTTCAGTTGCTTGGGTATCTGGCTTCATGGCATGCGCTTCATCAGCTCCAGCCAACTCGCTCTCTTTATGCATGAGTCCCAGATCAATTTCCGTGTCTTTGGGATTCGCCCTATGCGGCACATAAATCGACACGCCAGCAACCCCAAGAATCAGGACCCAAATGGCTACGGCGTGTAGAAATCGCTGCATTCCAGCACAATAGCGGGTTTGCGCGCCCCGCGAACTCGTTCCAAGCGGCTGAACAAGCCCAACCTGAGTCGCAAAGATCCAAGAATCCACCGCCAAAAAACTGCCCAACCGCTTGACAGAAACAGCAAAGTTTCTATCCTCCTCGACCCGGCATATTCGCCGGAAACAAATCAAATGCCACGCCAAACCACATTTATCAAGCCAGGTACGACCAAACTTTCTTGGAGGCATGTCGATGCAACCAAAATGGTTCTGGGTCGACTCGCCACTGAAGTCGCAACCGTTTTAATGGGCAAGCATTTGCCCAACTACACACCCAATGTCGATTGCGGCGAGGGTGTGATTGTGACCAACGCATCAAACGTGGCCATCACTGGTCGCAAGTTGGATCTCAAGACCATTCGTCGATGGAGCGGATATCCAGGTGGACTTCGCGTGCGCAATTACCGCACTGTTTTGGCCGATGATCCGACAACTCTTGTTCAAGAAGCAATCATTCGTATGTTGCCACGCGGACGTTTGGGTCGCAAAATGCGAACCCGTCTTCGAATTTTCGCTGGCGCGGAGCACACCTTCGCCGCTCAGCAACCAACTAAGCTCGTCATTAAGTCACGAAAGGCTCCAGCGACTCGCTGAGATTTCACATGAGAACCCAAGACAAATATTCAGATCGAAACCGCGACCGCAACCAAGATGGCGAAGAGATGGATTTCGCCCCAGTCGCCGTTGTGAAAGCGCCACCTGCTCCTCGCCCGCTTCGCGCGCAAGAGCCAGCTGACAAGTTTGGTTGGTGGTGGGCCACTGGCCGCCGCAAGACTTCAATCGCCCGCCTTCGCATTAAGCCAGGCAAGGGTGAATTCAAGGTAAATGAGCGTGAATTTGATCAGTTCTTTGTTGAAGAGCGCGATCGAAAGAACATTCTTGCCGTGATTGAAAAGACCGGCATCAAGGGTCAAATTGATATTCGCGCCACATGCAATGGTGGCGGCGTCACTGGTCAGACTGGCGCGGTTTTGCTTGCGCTTGCTCGAGCCGTGATGGCCTACGACCCGACTTTGGAAACCGTGCTCCGTGACAACAACTTCTTGACCCGTGACGCCCGCAAGGTTGAACGCAAGAAGTACGGTCAATCCGGCGCCCGTCGTCGTTTCCAATTCAGCAAGCGTTGATTTTCTTGTCCGAGCGATTGTGCGAACTGCATTTATGCGGTGGCTTTGTTGCATGGGCGTTGCGCACGCACTCTCGTGAACGCGTGGGCTTTGTTTTCTTTGCGCATGTGCCACGCGACAACTGACAATTTTTGCGCGCACTTCACTACGCGCTAGTTCGAACAAGTTTTCGAAACATGTCCGCGGCCATGATCGCTGCGCGCTGCGGATGTAGTCCAAGCAATTGCGCGGCGTCATGCATGGTGTGCGGCGTTTCACCTTTCCATCCATAACGGAGAGAAAGAAGAGCGCCGCCAATGGAAGGCGGCGCTTTCGCCTGCGACAAATCATCCCGCAGTGGGGCCACACACAACCAAGG
>CAJACJ010000084.1 GCA_903938205.1 uncultured bacterium | reverse complement strand
TGACTTTGTACTTAGTTTGAAACAACGGAGCCCGGTCTTATGGCCGGGCTCTTTTGTTTTTATTGGAGAGCCAACACCACATGGAGACATATCAGAGCATGAGTTGCATCCACTAAATGTCTTATAATACGCACCCAAATCTAGATAAATGAAAATACAATCGAATCACTATGCTTGGAATTGCGCGGATAATTCCCCTAATTATTTCTAAAGTTATTATCGACTATTTAAAGACATTGTGAATCTTCAAGCAACATATGGTCGAACGCCGAATTACTATAACTACTGGCTTATACATTTGGAACTAGTACGTGTCCTTGTTGGACATTGTGTTGGAACCATGGGAGATTCACCTTGTTAACACTCGCAGCAGAAATGACGACCACCATGAAAGCCCTCAACGCAGGACTTTCCATGGAAGGCGTCACCATGTATTTGTTTTGGCTTAGCACCGTCGCCATGGGCGCGGGCATGTTCTACTTTTGGCTTCAACGCAAGACCGTACCAGTGCAATACCAAACAGCGGTCACCGTGGCCGGCATTATTTGCGCCGTCGCCGCTTTCCACTATTGGAGAATGAGCGGTATTTATTTGGAAGGCGTTGCAAGTTTGTTTAATGAAGATGGTTCACGTATTCCAGGTGCAACCATCAAGCAATTCCCAACAGCTTATCGCTACATCGATTGGCTGATCACGGTTCCATTGCTTGTGATGGAGTTCCCGCTTCTGCTGAATTTGGGCAAAGCTGGTCGTGAACTATTCAAAAGCCTGCTCTTTTGGTCGCTTGCCATGTTGGTCACCGCCTGGGTCGCTGAAGAAAGCGTCACTGGTAGTCAACAATGGTGGACATGGTACGTGGTTTCATGCGGCGCTTGGTTGTACATCGTGTACACGTTGTTCACCAAGGTCACCGAAGCTATGAAGACTGCTCCAGAAAGTATTCAAGAAAGTTTAAAGACCATGCGCTTGTTCGTGCTGGTGGGTTGGGTGATTTACCCAATCGGTTTCTTGATGGCTCTCAATGGCGGCAATGGTGAAAGCTGGCGCGAAATTTTGTACAACGTGGCCGACGTCATCAACAAGGTCTTCTTCGGCTTGGTCTGCTACCAAGGCGTGAAGGCTCTGGGACACAAAGCCTGAGTCGTTGGACATATTAAGTTTGAAACTCGCCCCGCCTACCGCCGCCGAGTTCGATGGATCACAAAGATCCGTCGAACAGGTGGTGAAGGCGGGGCGATTTATTTTTGCCGACTCGCGCGCGTGGCCATGGTGCGTGCTGGCGTTTGGCGTGTTGAGCGCGTTGATCGATCCTGCATTCACAACAACCGCGGCGCCATGGCCATTTGTGATCGCGTTGTTTGTGTTTGGAATGCCACATGGATGCGCGGACTGGATTGTGGCGGCGCGTTTATCCGGGCGCGTGGGAGCGTGGTCAAGAATCAGCGGATTTACAGGGTATTTATGCCAAATGCTGGCGTGCTTGGCGTTAATGGCGTTGCTGCCGGGCGTTGCGGCGTTGATGTTTTTGTGCTTGACCATGTTTCATTTTGGCATGGCCGATGCCACGGCGGTAGGCGCGGACAAAGATGGATTTGTGGCGCGCTGGGGATTGGCACTGGGCCGAGGAATGCTCTTATTAAGCACGGCCTTCGCAGCGCACCCAGTTGCAGCGTGGGCGCCCTTTGAACAAATTGAAACTGCGCTCAGCGCATGGCAGCATGGTGCGGCAAGCGCGTGGATGCCAACGCCTCAAGAAATGCGTCCGCTTGCAATGATTGGAGTTGGCGCGGGTGTGGTATTTGCTTTGGCAAGCGCGGCGGCACGCGCGCGCCGCGGACATGTGCGCGCCGCAGTTTTGGATCTGGTTGAGCACGCGTTGGTGGCAAGCATGGCTGCGCTTGCGGATCCACTGTTTGCGGTTGGCATGTTCTTTATTGGCGTACATGCGTTTCGACACACGCGTCGCTTGGCTTGCACAAAAACTATAATCGCGCCGTCATATACAACCACTCATATAATTACGCCGCCATGTACCACGAACAATTTCTTGGCGCGCCTAGTGCGCGTGCATGTGATCAGTTTGCCGCTGCTCTGGCCCACCATTCCCTGCATGATTCCACTGTGCTTGTTGCTTGGCGGCTTTAACGCGCACTCGCTTGCCGTTGCCAGCATTGCCTTCTACATGATCACCACGCTGCCGCATCACTTGCTTGGCTTGCGCTTGCCCGCCGCTGATTTATCGCCGGCAGCAGCGTAAAGAGTTACTTCTATAAATAGGGCGGATCACCTGTGCGGGGCTTTGTGCGCATCAACTCTTCTAGATTGAATTTGTTAGTGCATAATGAAGATGTTCAATGACCGACTCCTTCATCATCACACTGATTGCTCTGGCAGTGGTGCTGGAAATCACAGGCATTGTGCTTGCGCTAGACGCAATCATGCGCGGCCGCACTCCGCACGGAACTCTTGCGTGGGCGCTTGTTCTTATTTTCCTGCCGCCACTTGGAATTTTTCTGTATCTCAGTGTGGGCGCGCGCAAACTTGATGGCTACATCAAAGCGCACCGGCGCGGTACGCAAGCGCTTGACTCGCTTGCGGAGTTGGCCAACAACGCCATGGAACCATTCCGTGTGTCCGCGCAACAAGTAGCTGAGCAAACTTGCTCAATTGGTGTGACAACCGCCAGCGAACAACTTGCAACAACCAACTGGACCACTGGCAACACAACCAAGTTGCTTGTTGATGGCGTGCAAACATTCGAGGCGATCCTGGATGAACTTGAACAAGCGCAACGCTACATCTGCGTGCAGTTCTACATTGTGCGCGACGACGAACTTGGACAGCGATTTCATAAAGCCATGATTCAGGCTGCAAATCGTGGTGTTTCCGTGCGGCTTCTCTATGACGCGCTTGGCTCCAACGGCTTGCCTGAATCTTTCATAGATGAGCTGATTGAGGCAAAGATTCGCGTTGCATCATTTCAAACCAACCTGGGAATGAATCCGCTGCGCATGAACTTTCGCAATCACCGCAAGATTGTAATGATTGACGGACACACCGCGTTCATTGGCGGGCACAACATTGGCCGCGAATATCTTGGACGCGATCCCGACATGGGCGCGTGGCGCGACACGCACATCCGCGTTCAAGGTCCCGCCGCGCTCGCGGCTCAACTTGCATTTTGCGAAGACTGGAATTGGTCCACTGGCGAAGTTCCAACATTGGATTGGTCCACGCGCTCATACGGCAACGAACATGTGTTGGTGATTCCAAGCGGACCATCCGATGAATTAGAAACCTGTGCGTTGCTTTTTCACCAAGTGATCGAAGGCGCGCAGCGGCGCTTGTGGATTGCGTCGCCCTACTTTGTGCCCGACGAGGGAATTGTGCTCAGCCTGCAACTGGCGGCCATGCGCGGGGTGGACGCGCGCATACTTATTCCAAATCGTTTCGACGAGCGCATGATCATGATGTCCGCGTATTCCTATTACGAAGACGTGCTTCCATCTGGCGTTGGCATTTACCGATATTTGCCGGCATTTCTGCACCACAAGGTTTTTATGGTGGACGATTTGGTGAGCGTGGGCACGGCCAACTTTGACAACCGCTCATTCAGAATTAATTTTGAGATTACCGTGCTGGTGGCCAATAGTCCGCTGCGCGATCGTGTGCAAGAAATGATGGCGCACGACTTTGAAAATTCTCAACAAGCAACGCTGGAAGACTTTACAAAGCGCTCGTGGTTTTTCCGCGCCATGGCGCGCACGTGCCGGT
>CAJACJ010000083.1 GCA_903938205.1 uncultured bacterium | reverse complement strand
TCCAAGGAACTGGACGGCATTTGCAAGGTGTATGAACTTGCTCCAGGCACCGTGTTGCGCGGTTTGATGCGACGAATTCACAAAGCCACCGAGGTCACCACCCATGATTCAATTGCGGAAACTCAAAATGCAAAAAGTTAATTTAGTTTCAACAACTCGCATCGCACTTTTATTTTCAGCGCTGAGTTGCACCATTATTTCATGTGGCAAACCCGAAGCTCCAAAAGAACAAGCCGATGCCGCAGAAACACAACAAGTGGCTGCGGTGCAAGAGGCGCCAGCGGAATCACTCAATGACATCATGAAGCGCCTTGGCATTGATAAAAGAATTCGCGTGGAAGATGGCGACAAGGCTCCAAGCAATCCCAAACAAGCAGAAGCTATTGTTGTGTTCTTTGACGCCATGGTGCGCGGCAACGTACAAAAGTTGAAGCCGCTGTTAAGTGAACAAGACCAAGTCGTTTTGGAAGATATGGACAAGAGTGGTCAATGGAAATCCGCCACGGAAAACATCAGCCGCGTGAATGTGGGTTGGACCGCTGGAAGCGAACCCGACACGCTCACCGTGCTTGGTTTTTACACCGTCGGCGACAATTTCGCCGCGCAATTGTGGACACTTTCTTCACTTGAAGGTGGCAAGCCCGCCATTATGACCGCGCTGCCATCACCGCAAAAAATTGTGGAAAGACTGCAGGGAAACAAGACGGATGCCCGCATTAAACAATGGCTCGCCATAAACAAAGAGGAAATGGTTTCGGCCAAAGCGCCTGACGAAGTCATTGAAATTCCGCAGCAAGACCGTTCCGTCAAGGGCGAGTCCAGTTCAAGCGGCTCTGGCGAAAGCGAACCCAGCAAGCCCGCGGGTCCTGGTCGACGAAAGCCTGGCGACAGTCCAGTCGAGCGCCCTAAATAATTGGAGCGCCAGAAAAAGAATTTTGTAGCGCTGCTTCGTCAACAGTTGAACTCAGTCGCGACTGCATAAAATTATTTTTCTTGGTTACACTTGTTGTTGATTTCAGAATCATTCAACAGGAGATTGCATCATCGAAAAGCGAGTAGCGATTGTCACAGGCGCAAGCCGTGGAATTGGAAGAGCCATTGCGCAGCGCCTTGCAAAGGATGGACGCCATGTTGTTGGCGTGGCGCGCACGCAAGCCAACCTTGACGAGGTGATCAAAGAGGTGCAAGCCGCTGGTGGGTCCATGGAAGGCATGGCTTGTGATGTGGCCGACGGCGTGGCGCTTGCCGCGCTTGTTGAGGCTGTTGCGGAAAAGCACGGCCGCCTGGATATTCTGGTGAACAACGCCGGCATTACCCGCGACGGATTGCTGCTGCGCATGAGCGATCAAGATTTTGATGAAGTCATTCAGGTGAATTTGCGCAGCGCTTTTGTCACCTGCCGCGCCGCCGCGCGCCCCATGATGCGCGGGCGTTGGGGTCGCATTGTGAATGTGGGCAGCGTCAGCGGTTTGATGGGAAATGCTGGGCAAGTGAACTATTCCGCCGCCAAAGCCGCGCTTGTTGGAATGACAAAATCAATCGCCCGCGAGCTTGGTTCCAAAGGTTTGACCGCCAATCTGATCGCTCCGGGATTTATTGAAACCGACATGACCGCCAGTCTGCCGCCACAAGTCAAAGAGGCGGCTCTGCCAAGCATTCCGCTTCGGCGCTTTGGTCTTCCAGCAGATATCGCCGCCGCTGTGGCGTTTATCACCAGTGAAGAAGCGAGTTACATCACTGGGCAAGTCCTTGCCGTTGATGGCGGCATGTCCATGTGATTGAGAAATATTGTCTGTGCATGAATTTGTATTTTCCGTTAGCATCCCGACCTTCAGACATGTTCATTTTTGATTTAGGAGAAGACCGTGACCGAGCAAGAGATTGAAACAAAAGTAATTGGAATCGTCGCCGAACAAATGGGTGTTGATAAAGATCAAATCACCCGCGACACCAGTTTCACCAATGACCTCAACGCCGACAGTCTTGATACGGTCGAGCTTGTCATGGAGCTTGAGGAAGAATTTGATACTCAAATTCCAGATGAGCAAGCGGAAAAGATCCACACTGTGGGTCAAGCCGTCGACTTCATCAACAAGAATTTATCCAGCAGTAAGGACAAGTGACGCGCGAGACTCCTTAAGGTCTCGCTCGCCTAAATAATTCCCATGCGAACCATCACGCTTCGCCGCGTCGTGGTCACTGGACTCGGCGCAATCACCGATGTCGGTTTGGATGTCGACTCCTTTTGGGCTTCCCTTTTGGCGGGCAAGTCTGGAATTGGTCCCATCACCAATTTCCCGCAAAATGAAGAGTGGACCACTCGTTTTGGTGGCGAAGTCCGTGACTTTGATTTGGACAAACATGCGGGCATTGATGTGCGCGAATCAAGGCGCATGGACAATTTTGCCATCTACGGTCTTGGCGCCGCCACGCAGGCCGCGCTTGACTGCGGCATTGATTTCACAACTGGCGATCCTGATCGCCGCGGCGTTGCTGTTGGCAGCGGCGTTGGTGGCATCAACACAATTGAAACTGGCTTGTACAAACTTTTGGAAAGTGGTCCGCGTAAAGTCAGTCCATTTATTGTTCCACGACTCATGGTCAACGCGTGCGCTGGTCAAATTAGTATTCGCTACAACTTGCGTGGCTTCAACATTGCCACAGCAACAGCGTGCGCCTCTGGCTCGCATTCAATTGGCGCCGCGTATCACGCCATTCAACGCAATGACGCCGATGTCATGTTCGCTGGTGGCGCCGAAAGCGGAATTGGTCCGGTGTGCGTGGCGGCGTTCAGCGCCATGAAGGCGCTGAGCACGCGCAACGATGAACCTACAAAAGCCAGCCGCCCATTTGATAAGGACCGCGACGGATTTGTGCTGGCCGACGGAGCCGCCATTTTGGTTCTGGAAGAATTAGAGCACGCCAAAAAACGCGGCGCTAAAATTTACGCGGAAATTATTGGCTACGGTTCCAGCGGAGATGCGTTTCACATCGCGGCGCCAGATGAGCAAGGTTCCGGCGCCAAGCGCGCCATGACATGGGCGCTACGCGATGGACAAATCAACGCAGATCAAATTGGCTATATCAATGCGCACGGAACCAGCACTCCGCTGGGCGATCGCGCTGAAGTGAACGCGGTGAAGGAACTCTTTGGAGCGCACGCCTACACATTGGCCATGAGCAGCACCAAAGGCGTTACTGGCCACGCGCTAGGCGCGGCGGGCGGCATTGAAAGTGTCGCCACCATCTTGGCCATTCACAAAGGCGTCTTGCCCCCCACTATCAACTTGGACAACCCCGATGAGGGAATGGATTTGAATTTTGTGGCGCACACTCCGCAAGAACGCAAACTTGATTTCGCAATCAACAATTCATTTGGATTTGGTGGACACAACACAAGCCTTATCTTCAGCCGCTTCAACGGCTAATTGTGTTGCTCTTATCAGTGACAACACATGCCCCGTAATATTCCAGTTGGTAACGGCGACATGTTGGTCGCCTTTGATGATCTCTATCGCATCCGTGATTTGTATTGGCCGCATGTTGGCCAACCCAATCACACGTGCGGACACCTGCAACGATTTGGTGTTTGGGCTGACGGACAATTTGCGTGGATGGATAGTCCAGGTTGGTCGCGCAGTTTTTCCTACAAGCACAACACATTGCTGACCGAAGTGCGCTTGCGCAATGAACGTCTTGGCCTTGAGTTGGTGTGCCACGACGCGGTTGACTATTGGAGTCCCGTTTATTTTCGCCAAGTAATTGTCACGGATCTGTGGAACCGTCCGCGCGATGTGCGCGTGTTTTTTCACGCGGATTTAAGCGTCAATGAAAGCCCCGTGGGCGACACTGTTGCCTTTGATCCGCAAACTGGCGGCCTTATTCACTACAAAAACGACTTCTACTTTTTGTTCAACGGAAGTCATCCAGCTGGTGTTGGCGTGACCACGTACGCCACGGGCGCCAAAAGAATTGGCGAGGCGGAAGGCACTTGGCGCGACGCCGAAGACGGCATGCTGAGCCGCAACAGCATTGCGCAGGGCAGCGTG
>CAJACJ010000082.1 GCA_903938205.1 uncultured bacterium | reverse complement strand
GGTTGTGAATCACCTAAATCAAGTTCAAGTGTCATCGCGTCATCATCAATCTCAATTTTTGCGACAACTGGCGCGGCAGATTTTGCCGGTGGAGTGCTTGAGGGAGACTCGTCTAAATCAAGTTCGAAAGTAAAGGCATCATCTCCTGCACTACTTTGTTCGGCAGCCGCTGGAGTTTCACCACTGGCCATTGAACCAAGGTCAAGAGCCAAATCATCTTCTATGGCTGGCGGAGCTGTGGGGCCAACAGGACTTGCGCCCTTTTGGTCTTGGGCAATCGCGGGCGACATGGAGTCGGAAAGATCCAGTTCAAAACTACCGCTGCCGTCGGACAAATTTTTAAGTTTGGACCCCATATCAAGTCCGCTGTCAGACAAACTTGTGACATCCTCCACTTTCAATTTCAATTGATCTTGATCGCGGAACTCACGGAGTTTTCCAGATTTGATGAGGGCCAAAACATCAGCCTCGCTCTTGCCAAGCTTTGCGCACGCTTCTTCAATTGTGTAGAAAATTTTTGCCATGACAGGGGTCTAAATTTGATTGCCGAACGGTGGTCGGATAGGGTAAATGGACATCGGCGGAGCCGCAAGGGAGTATTCGCTCAAGTGAACAGAAAGGTTGCCAAACAAGTGCGGGTTTCTCTGAGCGCGGTTTCTCGCTTAGAGGCTTGGTTTCCCCTTGTTTTGCGTGATCTTCCCTGGCGAAATCGGCGCACGCCTTGGCGCGTTTTTGTGAGCGAAGTCATGCTGCAACAGACACAAGCAAGTCGAGTCGCGGAAAAATTTCCAGCATTTGTAAGACAGTTTCCAACCCCAAAGCGGCTGGCGCAGGCGCCTGAACAAGATGTCCTAGCGCTGTGGCAGGGTTTGGGTTATTACCGGCGCGCGAAAAATTTGCAGGCGGCGGCAAAAATAATTTCGACGCAGTTTGGCGGACGTGTTCCGTCAACCGTGCAAGAGCTGCAATCGCTGCCAGGAATTGGTCGCTACTCGGCGGGGGCCATCGCCAGTATTGCGTTTCATCAAGCTGCGCCAATTGTTGATGGCAATGTCGCGCGCGTTTTTTCAAGGTTGGCCGATCGGCGTGAAAGCGCCAAAGACAAAATTGCGCAAGAGTGGTTGTGGAGCACGGCGGAAAAATGTGTGCGCTCCGCAAAATCTGCGGCGGTGCTGAACGAGGCGTGGATGGAATTGGGAGCGACTGTGTGCGTTCCAAAAAATCCGCGGTGCATGCAGTGTCCAGTGCGCGCTTGTTGCGCTGGGTTCAAAGCCAACTCGCAGGAATTTGTTCCGTTGAAACATTCGGCCGCACCAAGGCGAACGGTCGTGCACCACGCACTGGTGGAAATTCGTGGTTCAAAAATAGGTATGCAAACTCGGCCCTCCAAAGGATTGTGGGCGGGCATGTTGTCGCCACCCGTTTTTGAATCTTCCTCCGTATTGAGCGCGGCAACTTTGCTTCGGGAGGTGGGCGACATTGCACACATTCAGCAATTCCGTGGCGAGTTTGAATTTCTCACCACGCATCGCACAATCCGAATTCGTGTGTACTTGGTCAAGTTTCGTTCGCAAGCAAAATTGCGCTGGATTGACTTGCAAAAACTCAACGAATACGCAGTCAGCAACGCTGTTTTGCGAATTGCCGACGCGGCGGTCCAAAAATAAACGCGGGGACTCGCTAAAGTGGTGGGCGTGAACACAGTTGAGACATTGTTGAGCCGAGGAGTATTGATGGCAACTCTTGTGTGTGGTGCCTGCACAAAGTCACAGCCAATCGTTGAATCCAACGAAGTGTTTCCGGGCGATCTTGCCAGCGTTAATCGAGAACTGACGCATGCCGAGTCACAGCGAGTGCTCAATGCCATGGCTTCCACTCGCACGCAACAAAACATTGACGCAACGCGGCCGCTTGAAACATCTTCTCAAGGTCGGTGGTCGGATGTATATCAAGCCGCGATCATTGGAGCCAGGAAAGTGGAGATGTCCGTGGTGGCGCAGTTTGTGGAGCCAGACGGACTGCGTATCACCGTTGTTTCCTTGAACAATGATCACGGTGAACTTGTGGTTAAGGGCAACGCGGCGGATGGTGTGATGAGTGCCACGGCGACATTGGGATTATTTGGAGAGCGAACAAAGGACGCTGAGGCGCTTGTGAAATCTTTCTATTCGCAACTTCATGAGTTGGGCGCAATTCCTCGTCCGACTCAGGCGGCGCCAGTCGCTGCGGCGTCTACGCAATAATATTCTTGCGTTTGGCTTTAGGAAGAGTGTGGCGCTTGTCGCACCAGATCAGGAAAAAGTTTCTCAACCATTCGTGCGGCGCGCAATAATTTTGCATCGGCGAACGCGGGCGCTTGCAAGTGAAGACCAATTGGCAGCGAACGCGAGCCCTCGGTGGCAAAGCCAATCGGCACTGAAATCGCGGGCAAACCAGCGATATTTGTGTTCACCGTGTAGACATCGCACAGATACATTTTCAGCGGATCGCTCATGCCGCCAAATAGAAACGCGGGCGACGGACTTGCTGGACCGGCAATGACATCGCACTTGGCGAACGCGTGGTCAAACTCCGCCTTGATCAATCGGCGCACGCGCAACGCGCGGCCGTAGTAGGCGTCGTAATACCCGGAACTCAACACATAGGTTCCAAGCATGATGCGTCGCTGCACTTCAGGACCAAATCCCTCGGCGCGACTTCGTGAGTAAAGCGTGTCCAAACTTTCGCCAGTCTTCAACGCGGCGCGATGGCCATATCGAATGCCATCAAATCGCGCCAAGTTTCCGCTGGCCTCCGCGGGCGCAATCACGTAGTAGGTGCTAATGCCAATGTCCGTCAATGGCAGATCCACTTCAACAAGAGTCGCGCCTAATTTTTGCAGGCGTTGCAGCGCGTCGTTCACGCACGCGTTCACCGTGGCATCGTTGGCATCGCTTAAATATTGCTTAGGCACGCCAACGCGCAGACCAGCGATTGGAGTTTCCAAATCCTTCATTGGATCTTCCACTGAGAGATCGGCGGTCGTGCTGTCGCGATCATCAATACCAGCCATCACGTGATAGGTCAGCGCGGCATCGCGCACGCTGCGAGTCAGCGGACCAACTTGATCAAGGCTGCTTCCAAAGGCGACCAATCCGTAGCGACTGATGCGACCGTAGGTGGGTTTGAAGCCAACGCAACCACACAAAGATGCGGGCTGACGAATGCTGCCACCTGTGTCACTTCCTAGGGAAAAGCCGCATAAACCAGCGGCCGCGGCCACGGCGCTACCGCCACTCGAGCCACCGGGAACGCGCGTTGTGTCCCATGGATTTTTCACGGGTCCCCACGCGCAATGTTCCGTGCTTGAGCCCATGGCGAATTCATCCATGTTTGTTTTTCCAATCACCACAGCGCCCGCGGCTTGAAGCCGCTCAACGCACGTGGCGGTGAAGGGCGAGCGATAGTTCTGCAACATTTTGCTTGAGCAAGTTGTGCGGCCAACTTTGGTCGCCAAATTATCTTTCACGGCAACCGGCACGCCTGCAAGTGCACCAGGATCTTTTCCCGCTTTCACTTTTGCATCAATAGCGCGCGCGGCCTCTAGTGCTTCACTTTCAAACAGTTCATGAAACGCATTTAGTGATCCGTTTGTAGTTTGCGCGCGGCCCACAAAATCTTTTGTGATTTGCTCGGCTGATATTTTTCCAGAACGTACCGCGTCGGCAATTGAGACGGCGTCCATCATTGGCACGCTCATGAATTTTCCTCCGCCAAAACTTTTGGAACCGCGATAAAGCGTCCTTCAACAGCGGGGGCGTTCATAAATAATTCATCAAGCGAAAGAGTGGCGCCCGGTTGGTCAGCCGCAAGTCGATTGGTGGAATCCACCGGACTTGTCAGCGGCTCAATGCCGTCCACATTGATGGTCTTCAACTTGGCCACGTGGCCCAGGACATTGGCCAGTTCGCCGCGATACTGTTCAAGTTGTGCGGGCGCAATTTCCAGCCGCGCCAATTTGGCGACATGGGCTGTTTCCTCGATCGAAAGTGTGTGTTTCTCTGTCACGTGATTGAGTGTAACCAAGCGCGGCGCAAGGTCGGCTAGATTCTGTGTATGGCAGATCGCAAACAACGTTTCACTGGTCCCATTGTTGGTGTTGATTTGGGCGGAACCAACATGAGCATTGGCATCATTGATGAAAAGGGAAAAATCGTTGGGCGTTCGCGCCGCAAGACCAAGGCGGCCGAGGGCCGCGAGAAAGTTCTCTCTCGCATGGTTGAAGGCATTGAGCGCGCGTGCGAAGACGGGAAGCT
>CAJACJ010000081.1 GCA_903938205.1 uncultured bacterium | reverse complement strand
GAACTCAAGACTGCGGGGTAGAGCAGCCTGGTAGCTCGTCGGGCTCATAACCCGGAGGTCACTGGTTCAAATCCAGTCCCCGCTACTTTTAGGGTCGATCAGGAAACTGGTCGGTCCGCACGTTATTGAAACACGCCCTGGCCACACGGTTGGGGCGTGTTTCTTTTTGCGTGGCGCGTATGCGAATTGCGTCAGGAGGTTGCGTGAGCGCATGTCTCTGATGGCGGGCTATGGAGTGGAGGCGGTTCCGTTGTGCTGACGGCTATATTGTTTGCATGGTCGAACTCAAGAACTCAATCGGTCAGACGCTGCTCCGTCTCGAGCAAAACGAAGTCAAGAACCTGATGGGACAGACCATCGGCACGACGAGAGATCATCAGTTGATGAACTTGCAGGGACAGGTGCTAGCGGAGGTTCGGGACGGCAAGGTGTATCGCGGCGGCGAAGCGCACCTCCTTGAGATTAGGGGTGGTGAGATTTTGAACGCGAGCGGGCAGCCGATTGCCTCGGTCGATGGCGGTGATGACGCTCAGCGCGGTCTGCTTGGCGCCGCATTCCTTGTATTCTGTCCCTCCTGGGTCGAGCTTCTTTTACACGGCACTTGAACGACACAGGTCTTAGCGTAAGAGAAAGCGGACAACCAGTTGCCAAGGCTTTGCAACTTTAGCGCGCGCTCAAGCCATTTCAAATCGATCCAAGTTCATGACCTTTACCCACGCGGCAACAAAGTCGCGCACAAATTTTTCCTTGGCGTCATGGCTTGCGTAGACCTCTGACAATGCGCGTAGTTGCGAGTTTGAACCAAAGATAAGATCGGCGCGGGTCCCAGTCCACTTCACTTTTCCCGTGTTGCGGTCGCGGCCCTCAAAGGTCTCCTCTGCTGCGGATGTTGGCGCCCATGTGGTTGCCATGTCGAGCACGTTGACAAAGAAATCATTGGACAATGTTCCTTGTCGGGTGGTGAACACGCCCAAATTTGAATGATCAAAGTTGGCGCCCAGCACGCGTAGACCGCCAACAAGCACTGTCATTTGCGGCGCGGTCAGCGTGAGCAAGTTAGCGCGGTCCACTAGCAAATAATCCGCGGGCAACGAGTGGCCTGGCGCAAGAAAATTGCGGAATCCATCGGCCATTGGTTGAAGCACCTCAAATGAATGGACGTCGGTTTGCTCTTGCGAAGCGTCGGTGCGCCCTGGCATGAATGCAACCGCAACGTCAACGCCCGCTGCCTTTGCGGCGTGTTCAACTGCCGCGCATCCAGCAAGCACGATCAAGTCGGCGAGCGAGATTTGTTTTTTGCCCCCCGCTTGCGCGCCGTTGAATTCATTGCGGATTGCTTCCAAAGCATGCATTACTTTTTGCAACTGCGCTGGATTGTTCACCGCCCAATCTTTCTGCGGTGCAAGACGAATGCGCGCGCCGTTGGCGCCGCCGCGCTTGTCGGTGCCGCGGAATGTTGAGGCCGATGCCCATGCAGTTGAAACCAATTGCGCTACAGAAAGTTGCGCGCCAAGAATTTTTGCCTTCAACGCGGCAATGTCTTGCGCATTGACCAACTGGTGCGTGACTGCTGGAACTGGATCTTGCCAAATCAATGTTTCTTTGGGAACAAGCGGACCCAAGTAGCGCGCAATGGGACCCATGTCGCGGTGCGTGAGTTTGAACCATGCGCGAGCGAATGCGTCAGCTAAGCGCGCTGGATCCTTAAGAAAACGCCGTGAAATTGGCTCGTATAGTGGATCCATGCGCAGCGCGAGATCGGTGGTGAGCATCACCGGCGCGTGGCGCTTGGTTGCATCATGCGCATCGGGCACGGCGTTCTTGGCGGAGTCATCGGTTGGAATCCACTGATGCGCGCCGGCGGGACTTTTGGTGAGTTTCCACTCGTAACGAAATAAAGTTTCGAAATAACTATTGTCCCATGTTGTTGGCGTGGGAGTCCACGCGCCTTCAAGTCCGCTGGAAATTGTGCTGGCGCCGCTGCCAGTGCCGAAACTATTTTTCCAACCCAGACCCATGTCTTGCATTGGCGCGCCTTCTGGCTCTGG
>CAJACJ010000080.1 GCA_903938205.1 uncultured bacterium | reverse complement strand
CGTCATGTGATTCAACCGCCCGCTTTCGCAATTTGCATTTTGTCAAAGAGCGGTTTAAAGGCGCGCCGATGAAAGAAAAGCGCGGCGGCCACGAACAGCGAACTGACGCACGCGAAATACCAACCCGCTTCCGCGCTGGCGATTGTTCTGAATTGACCAATCGTGCCGACGCCAAGCGCCGGCGGAACAAACGGCTTCACGCTGGAGGAAAGTGGCGCGGCTGGGTCTAGATTGTGCCCGTGCGAGTAGAGCCAGAACTGCAAATCAACGAGAAATCCCACTGGAAACAGCAACGCGGGAATGACCAACAGAAGCGCCCATTTGGTGTGCACAAGCCCGGCCATCTCTATCAGCACAACCATGGCGATGACCATCCACACTCCCAACGCGCGCTCAAGCGACGCGGCATCGTTCAGTTTGCGCATGCCAATGTAATGATTCAGTCCGTCAATTTCGCGCACATCGCCTTCGAGATGATTGACATACGCGGTGAGCTCGAGACCATTTGGATATTGCGGCGCCTCGAGTGTCATGTGCCAATAAGGCAGAAAAACGGAAATGATCAGCGCGAGTCGCGCCAACGACAACATGATTGTTGGTATGACAAAATGCATTCGCCGACCCAACAAATCGTTGGATGAAACACGCGGACCAAGAATGTTTGAAATGAAACTGACTGATGTCATGATGTGTTTCCGCCTATTGATGTGATGCTCGGGACGCGCCAAAAAGCCCGCGTGAAGTTTTCACTTCACGCGGGCGCGATTAAAAACTTACTTCGCCGCGGGCTTTACGCGGAAGTATCCAGCCATTTCCAAATGCAACGCGGAGCAGAACTCCGTGCAGTAATAGGGATATACGCCGGCTTTATTGGCGACAAAACGGAACGTTGCCGCCTCGCCTGGCTCCAGACTGAGATTGATGTTGTAACCACCAATGCAAAATCCGTGAGTGGCGTCCATGGTTCGCTCCAAACTTGTGATGTGCCATGTCACATTGTCGCCCTCATTCACTTCAACATTTTCCGGGAAGTAGTGGCTGCGAACCGCGGTCATGAACACTTCCACTTCCTTGCCGTTGCGGACAACTTTTTCTTGCCCAGCCTTTGGAGCCAATGGATCAATCGCTTGCTTTTGTGGATCCCAACCAATTTCTGGATAGATGGTCCACGGATGCAACTTGTCGGCCTTGATCATCTGGCAATAGTGCGGCTCGCCAACACCAATTGGACTGTCATACAACACGGGCATTGCGGCGCCGCCTTGCATGATGTCAAGCAGTTGGAAGTTTTGCGCGAGCAATGGACCAGTTGGAAAGAATCGATCGATGGCCCACTTGTTCATTGCGATCAAGTACTTGCCATCGGGCGACACGGTGTCGCCTTCAGCGGCGCACAAATGTCCAATGTTGTATTGCACTGGAGTTTTAGTGACCAACTTCCATGGTGGCTCTGGATGCAGCGACGAATACTCGCCGCCAAGTGTCCAGCGAGCCACAGCTGAATCAAGAAAGAGCGACGTGTAGGCGTAGCCCTTGTCGTCGAACTGCGTGTGTAATGGCCCAAGGCCCAGTTCAACTTGCGCTTCCATCACTGCGTCAAAATCAAGAATTGGAATGCCGTATGAATCTTTCGACGAAAACTTTTTATCGGCGATCGCCGCCTTGATTTTGGATGTTGAGTACACGGTGACATGCGGATCAAGCTTGCCCGCGACCACAACATACT
>CAJACJ010000079.1 GCA_903938205.1 uncultured bacterium | reverse complement strand
GCTCCGCAATGGCAATGCCTGGACTGATATGTCCGCCCGAACCTCCGCCCGCAAAACCAACAGCGCCATCATGCACGCCTTCAAGCGCCATGGACAACTCCGCTATCAAGTCGCGCATGATCTTGTGTATTCATTTTATGTTGCACTGCTTGATTCAAATCTTTCAACGCAATCACAGTCATGCGCGTGCCTAATGTGTAGCCACAGGCATCGCGTTCACGCGCGCACCTGACTCGCCACCAGAATTATTTTCACTGCCCGCGCCCGAACCCGCCACTGTTGGTTCTAGATTTTCCACAAGCGTGCCCGCACTGGCCAACATCCTGCGTCGTCTATCGGATGCACCCGCAATGCTTGCCACCATTCCCAAACTGAACGCTGTCAAAATCCATCCAGTGCCGCCGCGCGAAATCAACGGCAGCGCAATTCCTTTGGTTGGCGCCAAGCCCGTCACCACGGCCGCGTTAATCAACGCCTGCATGGTTACGGTCAGCGTGAAGCCCATTGCGATCAACGATTCAAAATTGGTCACCAACGAAATCACCTTCGTTTTGCCGTCATTTTCCTTCACTTTTGCGGTGCCCGTGGCAATCGCCAAGCCGGTGATTGCCAACATGACAAAGATGGCAAGCACGCCAATGGCTCCGCCAATTCCCAACTCCTCACACACAATGGCGTAAATAAAATCCGTCGTCGCTTCCGGCAAGTAGCCAAATTTCTGCACGCCATTTCCAAGACCGCGTCCAGGCAAACCGCCACCAGTAATGGCCGCCATGCTTTGAATGATGTGATAGCCCTTGCCTTGCGCATCGGCGAATGGATCCATGTACGCAAGAATTCGATTCACTCTATATGGACTTGTAATGATAAGCGCGCCAACCGCCGCGCACGCAGCGGGCAGCAGCAACAACGCGTGCCAGAATCGCGCACCCGCCGCGATCAACATGGCTATGGCCACAACTTCAATCAACACCGCCGTTCCTAAATCTTGCAGCGCAACTAAACCGGCGAACGCGCTCACAAATAAAAGCGGCGGAATAAATCCCTTCCAGAAAAAACCAAGTCCGCCCGCGCGCCGGCAACAATGCCACGCGATCACCATGGGCATGCCCCACTTCACAAGTTCACTTGGTTGCAAGCCAATCGGACCAATCGTAATCCACCTGCGAGCGCCGTTGACTTCGCGGCCAATGCCTGGCACATGCACCAAGACCAATCCCAAGAACATGACCAAGACGATCCATGGAATTGGACTTGAAAGTCCGCGCAACGAGAACAAGCGCTCAACCGGCATGCGCGTTCCCAACCACAGCGCCGCCGCGGCGGCAAGCGCGAACCACGTGTTGCGCCCCAACAGTAAATCGTTCAATGTCACGCCCACACCATTGGTGGAGGTCAGCGAAGCGGAGTTCACCATGACGGTTCCGGTGACTAATAAAGCCACCACGAAAAATAAAAGTCCTTGTCCAGCGCGCATGATCCTTCATCGGCAAACCGTGGCGCCGCACTAGACTGCATCCATGTCCGCCACGACGGTTTATTTAGAAACTTTTGGTTGCCAAATGAATGAGCTCGACTCCGAGTTGGTTCGTGGCCAACTCAGCACCTTGGGCTACACATTTTCCGACAACCCCGATGCCGCCCAGATTGTGCTGTTTAACACGTGTTCCGTGCGGGAACATGCGGAAAGCAAGGTGTATTCGCGTATTGGCATTGTGAGCAGGCGCAAGTTGGCGGGCGAAAATATTCTGCTGGGCGTGTTGGGTTGCATGGCGGAACGCGATGGCTTGGCTCTGCTGCAGCGATATCCGCAGGTCGACATCATGTGCGGGCCAGGCGAGTTGGACAAATTGCCCGCCCTGATTGATGCCGCCCGCCGCTCCGATACCGCCACAGCCGCTGATCGCACCGCCCTTGCCGGCAATCGCACGCGCCGTAGCGCCGCCCTGAGCGCCGTGCAGGACGACCTTGAAAACCTAGATCTTTCGCGCGCCTTTGACCCCGTTGTCGCCGGCCGCAACTCCTTCGCCGCGCAAGTCCGCATTACTCGCGGCTGCAATAAATTCTGCACGTATTGCGTGGTTCCAAACACGCGCGGCGCCGAGGTGCATCGACCGCCCGACCACATTATTGATGAGTGCCGCAAACTTGCCGACGCCGGCGCGCTTGAAATCACACTGCTTGGGCAAACTGTGAATCACTATCGCTACGAGCACGGCGCCGCCGTCACCATCAGTGGACGCGAGGCGCCGCAAATTGGTCCCGGGCTTGCCGCCTTTCGCACCGGCATTCCTGTTGGCAAGCGCGTAACCACTTTCGCGCAACTTCTGCGGCGCATTCACGATGAAGTTCCCGCCATTGCGCGCTTGCGATTTGTCACCAGTTACCCGCGCGATTTCGGCCGAGACATTTTAGAAACCATGCGTGATTGCCCGCGTATTTGCCGCTATTTGCATGCGCCGGCGCAAAGCGGCTCCGACCGAATTCTGAAACTCATGAACCGCGGCTACACCCGCGGCGAGTACGAAGCCTTCGCGGCTGAGGCGCTGGAAATTCTCCCCGACGCCACAATTGCCGGCGATTTCATTGTGGGATTTCCCACTGAAACCGACGAAGACTTTGAAGCCTCGTGCGACATGGTGCGCAAACTTCCATTCAAAAACAATTTCATCTTTAAGTATTCGCCGCGCCCTGGCACCGTTGCCATTGACCGCTTCAAGGACGACATTTCGAACGAAGTGAAAAAGTTTCGCAACAATGTGCTGCTGAATTTGCAAACTCAAACCAGCGCACGCGTGCACGCCACATGGATTGGCCGCACGGTGGATGTGCTGATTGAGGAAGTCTGCACGCAACGCGACGCGCAACCTGCCATTGGCGGGGTTGAACTGCGCTGGGAAACCAAAGCCGCCAAGATGCAGCCCGCGCCAACCACATTGCGCGGACGAACTGGCGGCGACCTGATTGTCAGCATGGACACGCCTCAAGGCGCCAACCCCAGTGATTTTGTTGGGCAAATCATGCCGGTTCTATTGCAGCGCGGTTCCGCACTACTGCTGCACGGGGCGTTCACTACGGGGCTGGTTGTGCCGCAATCGCGCTCAATTTCGGCTGCCCAATTGTAATTGGCGGGCCAAATTGTCCACCTAACTCGGTGGCAATGTCCGCAAACATGGATACCCGTGACAAGCGGTCGAATTCATAAAAAACACATATTAAAGCCTAAAAACTGTCATTTTGTATATGAAATCACTGGCCCAACTCCAAGACTTGTGGACTCAATCGAAAAAACTTTAAAAAATTCAAAGATGTTCGCTTGCATTGGAACCGTTGAATTGGACTCTGCGGAAGATCACTCGGCAGGGATCTGGTTCAGAAACGTGTTGTTTCAGAATCAAAAGGAAAAGGACCTCTGCTTATAATTTGTTCCTCAATGAAGAAGAGGGAAGGAAAAGAAATGAAGAATTCGTATTTCACTTTTGCTGGAGCGACTTTGGTGGCCGCAACTGCTTTGAACATGTCCGGGGTGGCAAACGCCTCCGTGTCGGGTATGCAAGGCCTGCATGCAAAAAATTATTTGTTGGCTGCGGACGGCTCTGCTGCGACTGGTACTGGAACTGCTTCCAGTAACGCGTATTACAGTGTCATGGATGTCTATGTAAAGTTTAATTCCGCGGTTGGAGTTGGCTCT
>CAJACJ010000078.1 GCA_903938205.1 uncultured bacterium | reverse complement strand
TTTGTTTTGCGATCCTTGGCTTGGGCCGTGGTTAAAAATGGATTCGAGCTGCCCTCAAACCATGCTTGAATTCCACCCAAGGATTGTTCTTGCACTGATGATGGCGACTGCGCCGACGGGTTCTTGACAACTTGACGCGCGTCGATGGCGTCGTTGGAACGCGTTGCGGTAACTTGTTCTTGCGCGGCCATCGTTGAAGATGCGCGCGAGGTCTTCCATACCACTGCACCAATTGGAACGATCGCAGCGAGTACGGCGCCAAGCACCATCTGCGGTTTCCACATCAATGGATTCATTTTAAACGTCATCTTCACGGCGGGCCTCCATGCCCCTTCATCAGTTCATGCTGCACGCTTCCTACGCGCGGCAACGGCTGACAACAACCGCACCCATTCTTCGGCTGAATTATGCGTGAAACGCCACAAATTCCCGCACGCATTTCTCTGCGTGACTTCCCCCAAATGGGCGCCCACTCCTTGGGGCGCCACGGACAAAATCATTCGGTTACTCGCACGCCCCGCGGGGATTTAAAAAGCATTCTTTAATCCGAGTCGGCTTCCGTGGCTTCAACTCTGGTTCTAGAAATCATCTCAGGAATTCCCGCGCCCGTTGGACTCAGCAAACTAGGGATTGCGAGCACCGGTGAAAGCAACACCAACCCCTTGAGAAGATTGCGCGCGATGTGTTGCCACCAGGCCGCGGGTTCGCCATGGATTGAGACCACGCGCCCGCCCATCAAGCGCTTGCCCATGCTGCGGCCGAATGTGATTTCCTCAAACATGGAGAACGCGATCGCTGCCACAACCATGGCTATGTATGGAAATGACATTTGAATGTCGGCGCTCCACAGCGGCGGGATCAATATTGAGACCAAATCCGATTCAAATAGCACAACAGAGGCGATGGCGCATGGCAACATATCTATGGCCGTAGCCGCAAAGCGCCGCCACTTTTCAAATGGTGTCCAAGGCGTATTTGTTAGCGCTTGTGAATCCTTTTCGCCTTCTTTGGGACCCGTCTTTTCCAGCGGATTCAGCGGCGAATTCAGGGCACGCACCAAGAACGCCGCAATGATGGCGCCCAAGGAAAGCACGCCAAGAATTGGCAAGTGATACCAGCGGCTTGCTGTTGAAAGTTGCGCGCGCAGTTCAACTGGTTCCATGAACGCACTTGCTCCTAATGGCAAAAGTGAAAGCGTTGTTGTGTTGGACAAAATAGTTGGCGCAGAATTTGGCGCATCTTGTGGCACGGAAGAAGATTCCTGAACACCGCTTTGCCCTAAACTTGCAAAGCTTTCGCCAAGACCAAGCACATATTGATTTCGATTGGGTAGGGACGCGATGGCGGTGGCAGATCCAGCTTCCACAATGCACAACACTTGCTCGGAAGGTTTTTCGCCCGTCACGCATGCCAAGCGCGCCGAATGATCGATGGCATATAAAAACTGAGGCGCGTTCAGCGTTAACTCAACCCACGCATTATTTTCCCTCTTGAAGCGCTTCAGAGAATGATCCTGCGCATTGCCAAACGCGTTCAACGCGCCGCCCGCTACTACCAACTTTCGCGTTTGGCATTCATTGATGGCCGCCGGAAGTTGCACAGTGTTCCACTGGCCGCCGCGCAACACATGCGCATCTGGTTGGCCTTGCACAATCGCCCAGAGTTCGCCATTCAAGGCGGCCAGTGATTCAAGCGATTCCCCCACAATACTGGGGCATAATTGAAGCGCACCGCCCGGCGTGATAAACCACAATTCGCTTGCGGGATTGAATTGC
>CAJACJ010000077.1 GCA_903938205.1 uncultured bacterium | reverse complement strand
GTGAACAATATTCATTGCACAAGCGTTCGCAATCGCCCGATACTTGGTTAGAATCGTCTGTTCGCCTTTGATTGGGACACCGTCCCGGAGATCTCTCACTATGGCTCACACTTTTTCCAGCCGTTTCATTTTGACCTTGTCCTTGTCCTTGTCCTTAGTCTCGGCTTTGGCAAGTCCATGTTTAGCGCGCCAAGATGCGCCAGCGACGGCTCCAGCCAAGGCGCCAGCGCCCAAGCCTGTTGGTTCCACTGCCGGCAAAGATTTGAACTATCAAGACATCCAAAAAGGCAAATCAAATTCTGACCTCATGGCTCCATCGCAAGTCGGAAAAGAAATTGTTCAGGAGCAACCGGCAACGCCGTTGAACCCAGGCAATGCGACACCACCAGGCGCCACAACAACAGCGCCACTTGACGCGACTCCCGTTCTTAAAATTGAACCAGAAGTCTTGGATCTTGGAGAAATGATGGTCGATACGGCCAAAACTGGCAAAGTAAAGTTGATCAATATTTCCGACAAGCCAGTCATCATCACCAAGGCCGTGACGAGTTGTGGTTGCACAACCGCCGGCGCGCCAAAGGATCCGATTCCAGTTGGTGGTTCCGCGGAAGTAGAAATCACATTAAAGCCTGGTCCTAAGGCTGGCGTTCCGCTGAGCAAGCGCGTCACATTTCAAATTGATGGTCACACTCCAATGATGGTGACAGTGCAGGGAACTGTTCCAGCGTTCATCACCATGACGCCAGACATGCTTGAAGGACCAGCTGAAGGCAAGACAACCGAAGGCGCGATCACTTTCAAATGTCTTGACGGAACGCCGTTCAAAATTACCAGCGCGGTGCCACCAATTGTTCCGGACATCAGTCCAGAAGCAAAGGCAGAGCACGTTGTGCATGTTGACTGGAAGGCGTGGGAAGAAACTGGTCGAACAATTAAGTTGACTTTCTCAACGGATCACCCAAAAGTTCCATCTCTTTCCGTGTTGATTCGTCGGCCAGCCACCAGTGGCAGCGCCAGTGAGCCACGCGCGCCTGGAACAAATCCAACTGACCGCGCCGCAAGCGCGTTGGTGACTGCCGCGCGTGCTGGCGATGTTGAAAAAGTGAAAAAAGAACTTGAAGGCAAGATTGATGTGAACGCACCTGAAAGCGCGGGCGGTCGAAGCGCTTTGCACTGGGCGGCCAAGGAAAATCGTGTTGAAGTGATTCCAGTTCTTTTGGCGGCCAAGGCCGATGTGAACAATCGTGATCGCGCTGGAAAAACTCCGTTGTGTGTGGCCGCTGAAAGCCGCGACCCGAAGTGCGTTGAGTCCATGAAGTTGTTGTTGGCAGCCAAATCGGATGTGAACAGCAAGGATCGCTTGGGCGGTTCACCATTGTTGTGGGCAGCTGGTTTGGGAACACCTGAAGCGGTGGAGTTGTTGATCGATTCAGGCGCAGAAGTGAGCATTCAAGACAAGAACGGTCTCACGCCATTGTTGTGGGCCGCGGGAACTGGCGATCCTCGTTCCGTGCAAATTTTAGTTGACAAAAAAGCCGACTTGAATATCGCTGATAATTTAACCGGCGACACCGCGATCATGCGCGCCGCGCGCAACGGCAAGTTTGAAAGCTTGACCATCTTGATCAAAGCGGGCGCGCCACTTGAAGTGAAAAATCGTCAAGGCATGACCACATGGTTGGTGGCTTCAGGAAGTGGAACAGTTGAGAAGTTGAAGGCGCTGAAAGAAGCCAAAGCCGATATCACCGCGAAAGACACCCGCGGCTGGAACGCCTTGGATTACGCCAAGAATCGCTCCGATCAAAATCGCACTGATGTGATTAAGTATTTAGAAGGCGACTTAGGCATGAAGCCTGCTGCGACTGTTCCAACACCATTGGCGCCGCCAGCGTTTGTGCCACCGGCTGCTCCAGGCATGTAATGTTCATCATGACTTTTGTATGACAACACAAAGAGTCCCGAACGGTCGGGACTCTTTTATTTTCAAAACTTTTCCCAAGACACTGTTTAAAAACTTTTCAAACCGTTTCATGAATTCGTTTATGAAATAATTCCATCCAGGAGATTCTCATGACCATCGCAACCGCAAACACGCCCGCCACCCATACCGCTTTGACGTCTTTGTTCGCAGCCGTGCAAGACGCGAACCTTCTCAACAGCACCGCTGGAATTTTGGGTTGGGATCAAGAGACCATGATGCCCGATGGTGCCGCACCTTTGCGCAGTCGACAACTTTCTCAACTTGCGCGGCTTGCGCATGAGGCCTTC
>CAJACJ010000076.1 GCA_903938205.1 uncultured bacterium | reverse complement strand
GAGCGCGTTGAAATTGATTGCGCGCGCTGTGGCTCACATTTGGGGCATGTGTTTGAAGATGGACCCAAGCCAACGGGGTTGCGATATTGTTTGAATTCGGCGGCTCTTGTGTTCTATGACAAGGGCGCAGCGCTTCCACCTGAAAGTTCTCCAGTGCAATTAAAGACCGCGTATTTCGCGGGCGGATGTTTTTGGGGAGTCGAGCATTGGTTTCAGGAATGTCCCGGTGTTGCGGATGTTGCGAGTGGCTACATGAATGGGACGTCTGACAACCCCACCTATGAGGAAGTGTGCGCGCATAAAAGCGGTCACGCTGAAGCGGTGCGCGTGACATTTGATCCTACGAAAGTGACCTACAAGCAATTGCTCGATGGATTCTTCCGCATACATGACCCAACGCAACTCGATCGTCAAGGTCCTGATGTGGGGGATCAATATCGATCTGCGGTATTCACCACCGATGATCAACAACTTGCCGAAGCAAAGGCATTTGTGGTGGCATTGCAGACGTCTCCTCAATTTGCGGGCAAGAAAATTGTGACCGTCAGTGAGCCAGCGAAAAAGTTTTTTGTAGCGGAAGGCTATCACCAGGATTATGTTGAACGAACTGGGCGTGCTTGTCACGGAAGCAATCCGTGGCCTGCGGTATTTGCTCAGAACAAAGACGCGACTGCTGCCAAGGCCGCGCCATGAGTCAAACCCGAATTGGGTTGGCGTTGTTTGTTGTATGTGCTTGCGCTGGATTGGCCTCGGTTTCTCAGCAAGAAGCAAATTCAACAGCAGGTTCCGCGCCCGCGCAATTGTCACTCCCTGAAAAACCAGTAACAAAATCAAACGCTCCGTTGACCGCCAAGCAGTACGCGGCAAAGTTGATCTCAATGCCGCAAGCAAGCGAGTTGCGTCGGTTCCATGATGTGTTGACACAAGAACCTCATGTGGCTGGAACCCCCGGAGACATTCGGCAAATTGAACGACTGAAGCAGGCTTTTGATTCAATGGGAATTCCTGCGCGTGTGGAGAGTTTTCGCGCCTACTTGTCGCGGCCAGTCAGTGCAACTTTAGAAATTATTGAAGACGGAGCAAGCAATACAAAAAATACAGGCGATGAAAAATCTCCGCGTAAAGGTGTCATGTCTCTTGCGGTGGATGAAAATAATTTATTGGCAGATCCAGCCACCGCTCATCCCGACTTGTCATACGGGTGGAACGCTTACAGCGGCAATGGCGATGTCACCGCGGAAGTGGTGTACGCCAACTATGCAACTCAAGAAGATTTTGAAAAACTGAAGTCGCTTGGAGTGGATGTCACTGGAAAAATAGTGTTGGCTCGTTATGGAAAAAATTTCCGTGGATACAAGGCGCGCTTCGCGGAAAAAGCCGGCGCTGCTGGGTTAATTATTTTCACTGATCCTGGAGATTCTGGATTCACCAAAGGCGCGACATGGCCAAACGGTGGCGGATGGGCCAATGATTTATGCATTCAACGGGGAACGCTGAACACGCTTCCTTATCCAGGTGATCCTGGCACGCCTGGCGTTTATGCCGCGGATAATGTCATGCGCGATACGCCGCAAAGTTTGGATCTTCCGCGAATTCCAGTGCAACCAGTTGGGTATGCGGCGGCTGGCGCCATTCTTGCGCGCATGAAAGGCGTCGACATTCCAGATCCATCGTGGCAGGGTGGTTTGAACTTGCCGTATCGTTTGACTGGTGGCGCTGAATTGAAAGTACGCCTGGCTGTTGAGCAACAACGCTTTCTTGGCGCATCTGCAAATGTGTTGGCAATGGTTCAGGGTTGGCGCAGACCAGAGGAAGTGATCATTGTGGGTTGCCACCATGACGCTTGGGGTTATGGCGCAGCGGATCCATGCGCGGGAACAATTTGTTTGTTAGAGGCCGCGCGTTGTGTGGCCGAATTATCCAAGCAAGGCATTCGTCCGGAGCGTTCCATTTTGTTCGCCGCATGGGGCGCGGAAGAATTTGGAATCATTGGAAGCACGGAATGGGTTGAAGGACACGACACGGAAATAGGCAATCATGTTGTTGCGTATGTCAATCTTGACATGGCGGCCATGGGACCAAATTTGTCCATCTCTCTGACTCCAGAATTGACGCAAGTAGCAAAGGACGCGGCGGCGCTTGTTCCAGCAGCTCGAAATCCATCGGAAAATGCCTTGGAAATCATGTTAAAGAATCACAAGAGTGATTCACTATTTGGACAACTTGGCGGTGGAAGCGACCATGTGGGGTTTGTGTGCCGAATGGTGGTTCCGGCGATTTCAATTTCCGCCGGAGGTTCAGAGGGAACGAGTTACCACAGCAACTATGACACTACCGCGTGGTACCGCGCCACGGTTGGCGAGGACTATGAGCCCGCGCTTTTGGTGACGCGCGCGACTTTGTCTTTTGCTGCCCTTATGTCAAATCAAAAATCGCCACCGTATCAGTTCAATGAAATTGGACGGCTTGGTTTGGCCTCGTTGGAAGGACTTTCAAACTTGGCAACCAGTGACGGTGAAAAGTCCGCGGTTGAATCACTTCGTCCACTGCTTGTGACATTGCAGAACCAAGGCGATGTCATCGACCGTGCTTTGCAACTGCATCAATCACTTGACGCACAATCAGAGCAGCGGATTATTGATGGCACGCATAAATTCTTGAAGGCATTTCAAGATCAGGTTGGATTGCATGATCGGCCGTGGTATCGAAATATGTGGATTGCAACTGATCCAATGAATAGTTATGCCGCCAGTGTTTTTCCAATGATGCGTGAAGCGCTGCAAGCGCATGATCAGGGGCAGTTGGATGAGGCGGTGACTCGAACCACTGCCGCCATACAAAGGGCTTCCACAGCCGCGGATTTGATGCTTTTGGGGTTGCGTTCCAGTGATCCTATTCGCTGATCAAAACCAAGTTGCGTGGCGTAAACTCATCGCATGCCGCAAATGAAATCACCAATTCAATATGTTTGGAAATGCATGCTGCTTGGTTTGTTCATGGCCACAACCGTGCGGGGGCAAACAGTTGCTCCAGTAAATGCACCGGGCGCCACTTCGCAAGCACAAAGTTCATCGGTTTCCATAACGCCGCCGTTGATCGACTTTGGCGCAATCAAGCCTGGCTCGCGGCAGAAGGGTGAATTTACAATTAAGAACAACGGTTCGACCGCCGTGAAAATTGAATCGGCGTTTCCAAGTTGTAAGTGCACAACCATTTCTGATTTAGCGGGAAAAGAAATTCCGCCTGGAGGCGAACTTCCATTGCTCGCTTCGCTTGATGCGCCGCGAACTCCTGGTGAAAAAGACGCGAAAGTATTTGTGACTATTGTCGGAAGTTCACAACCATTGGTCGCCAAGATGCAAGGCGTGGTGCAATTGCCGTTGCTAGTTCAGCCTTCGTACATTGACGCGCTGAAAGGAAAATTGAAGGGGGTGGTGGAAATTTCAAATCCAACCAAGGAGCCATTTCATATTCTTTCTTGTGATGGTGTGGCTCCAAATTTTGTCGACTTTGATCCCGCAAAGGACCCCGCACGAGACACCTATCGGGTGCGTTGGGATTTCTCGCTTGTGCCCGACGGAAAACTTCAGCAATGGTGGTGCGTTGAAACCGACGTGGATGATTGTCCGATTATTCCATTTCGAATTCGCCACGAAACTACGGGAATTCGCTTTGATCCAAAGGCGGATGAACGGCGTTGGTTTATTCCAGAAGCAATCGCAATCGCTGGAAAAATTGCATTGAATAAGCCTGTGGAGTTGGAGCTTGAGATTGAAAGTTCCGTGTCCAAGGGAAAGCCGCAGCCAGTGGGTTGGGACACAATCCGTGGCGTGCAATCCATGAATCCCGCATTCAGCGCGGAGATGCTTTCAAGCAAGCGTGATGGTG
>CAJACJ010000075.1 GCA_903938205.1 uncultured bacterium | reverse complement strand
GAGCGTCATTCGCAATCTGAAGAATCACCAAGCGATTCATAAGCGCGCGCACATCACGCCGCGGGCTTGCCTTCACATGCGGCGCGATCCACATACCAAACAAATTCACCACTGATTGGATGAATACCTTTTATAGGCAGCGCTTGATACGTGTCTTGACCCGTTGCCACCCGTTGCAACATGGCTGTTTTCTTTTCGCCCAACACAAGCACTGCGACTAACCGCGCAGCATTGATGGCGGGATATGTCAGAGTGATGCGTGGCGGCGGAGTCACGGTTGGACCCTCGCACACATCGACAAAGCGGTTTTGCTCTTCAAGCACCGGCGTGTGCGGAAACAAACTTGCGGTGTGACCGTTGTCTCCCATGCCTAGCAAAACAAAATCAAGACGGTTCTGACCCTTGGGACGAGTTGAAAGTATTTTTAAATACGTGCTTTCATAATCGGCCGCTGGATCAGGCAGCGAAGTTTGAATTGGATGAACGTGACTGGCGGGAATATCCGTGTGTTCAACAATAATTTCATTGATCTGCCGAAAATTACTCAGCGCATTGTCAAACGGAACACGGCGCTCATCCACAATCCAAAGATGCGTTTTCTCCCACGGAATGGCTCGGTAGCGCGGGTCATACATTAACTGTGTGTATAACGGCATGGGCGTGGTGCCACCAGAAAGAGCGATGTGAAAATCACCAAACGTGTTGACGCATTGCAACGCATGCAAAAGCAAGTCGGCACTGAGCGCGTCAAAGACCCCTTCTGGATCCTCGCGCGAAACAATTTTTCCTGGAAGTGGCGGCGTCTTGATTGGTGTATCGCGTAAATCGGTTGGAAGAAGATCGCTCATGTTTGAATAGTAACGCTTGATACACCGTGAATTCAAGACGGGTTTCAGGGTGAAACAAATTTGCAAAAATTAAAATTTATACCGCCCAAGTTCGACCGTCGCGCGCCAATAGGTCCGTTGCGGATTGTGGTCCCCAAGAACCAGGCGCGTAATTGCTTTGAATATTTTTTCGAAGCGGCGCGCTCGCCTCGTTCAGGAAAGGCATGATTGCGTTCCAAGCGCTTTCCACCTCCAAGCGGTGCTTGAACAAGCTTTGATCGCCGCGCATGGCGTCCATCATCAACGGACCGTACGCCTCCACCACTGTTGCGCTAAATGAATCCGCGTAATCCATTTCCATTTCAACCGGCTGAATATTCATGGGCCCAGGAACCTTGGCGTTGAATTGAATTTTCAGTTGCTCGTTCGGAGCAATATCAATAGTCATTCGATTTCCAGCCAGTGGCTCGTTCACTATTTTCTTAAACAGATTCGCGGCTGGCGGTTTGAACTGAATCACAACTTGCGTGCTCTTGCGAGCAAGGCGTTTGCCGGTGCGAAGATAAAAAGGAACTTTGGACCAGCGCCAATTATCAAAATGCATTTTGAGCGCGGCAAATGTTTCCGTTTTGGAATTTGGGTCCACGCCCTTTAGGTCGTGATACGCACCCTCATTGGCATCACCCGCATATTGTCCAAGCGATCCCCACTCCGCGACGCTGTCTAGCGGCGGCGTCTGAAGCGCGTCGACCACTTTAATTTTCTCTGAGCGAATGTGATCCGCGGAAAAACTGGTTGGCGGCTCCATGGCGACGAACGCCATGACTTGCAGCAAGTGGCTTTGAATCATGTCGCGAATTGCGCCAGTCTTGTCATAGAACGCGGTGCGTTGGCCAACCCCAACGGTTTCCGCCGCGGTGATTTGCACATGGTCGATATAGCGATGATTCCAAACTGGTTCAAACAACGAGTTGGCGAAACGAAACACCAAAAGATTTTGCACGACTTCTTTTCCAAGGTAGTGATCGATTCTGTAAATCGCGTCCTCTTCAAACACGCGTCCAAGAGCGCGGTTCAAGCTTGCGGCGCTTTCGTCATCAAAACCGAATGGCTTTTCAACAATAATTCGTTGCCATGATTTATTATTTGGCGTAATGCTGCACCAACGGCGACCCTCGGTCACCATGCCAGCAGCCTCAATTTGCGCCACGATGGGTTCGTACAACTCGGGCGCCACGCTCATGAAGAACAAAACATTTTGAGCGCACTTGTGTTGTATATCCAGTTCGGACACACGCGCGGCAAGTCGTGGATACGGCTCATTTGTGGCCGCGTCTCCCGGAATGTAAAAAATTCTTTTCGCAAATTCAGTCCACACATCCTCACGGAAACCCTTCACTTGTTTTTGCAACCACGGCTTTAATTCATCGCGCCATGCGGCGTCCGTCTTCACAGATCGACTCATTCCAAGAATGCAGGTGGCTGGATTTAAAAAACCAGCTTCCGCCATTTCATACATGGCAGGAATAAGTTTGCGGCTGGTCAAGTCACCGCTGGCGCCAAGAATAATCAGAACGCATGGATCGGCTGTTCGCATGTTCATAGCCTAACGCCTCTTGTGCGGGCGTAAATGGATACAAGACATTTTTAAATTCGGGCGAGGTTTTCCACAGTAAAAACAGAATTGTAAATTTTCAATCCATGCAACAATCAATTCAAAATTTAAAAATAAACCGATTTGAAAACCTGCCTGGAATAAATAAAGATTTAACTCGCTTCGCGCGGATGAAACTTGCGTAGCACCTCGCGCAAACGTCGTTGATCAACATGCGTATAAATCTCCGTGGTTGCAATATCCGCATGGCCAAGAAGTTCCTGCACAACACGTAGATCCGCGCCCCCACTTAATAAATGAGTGGCAAACGAATGGCGCAATTTATGAGGATGCACGCCATGCAGACCAGACAAGTCTGCGTATTTACGCACAATTTGCCACACGGCCACGCGTTCCAATGGCTTGCCACTGAATGAAAGAAACAATCGAAACAGGTCGCGCCCATCGCGAAAGCGCGCCAATGAAGGACGCGTCTCTTTCACGTATTCATCAATTGCCGCGATTGCGGGCTCACCAACAGGAACCATTCTTTGTTTGTTTCCCTTGCCGATCACCACAAGACAACCAAGAGTCGCGTTGAAATCATTCATCTTCAACGATCCAATTTCGCTGGCGCGCAAGCCCGCCGCGTACATCACTTCAAGTATGGCGCGATCACGTCGCCACAAATCGCCAGTCTCCGCGTTTGGCGACTCAACTAATTTTCGCATTTGGCCAGGAGTCAATGTTCCAGGCAATCTTCTCCATCGATGCGGTCGATCAAGCAAGCGCGCGGGGTCTCGCTCAATTTTTCTTTCTGCTTGCAGCCAGCGAAAAAAAACACGCATGGATGCAAGGTGCCGCGTGACGGTGCTTGAGTCCAAACCCCGCTCGCGTTTTAATTGCTGAAGGTGTTGCGCTAAATGCTCCATACGAACAGCGTCAGGAGTTTTCACTCCCGCACCAACCAAATATTCTTTCATGTATCGCAAGTCTCGACCGTAGGCCTCAAGCGTTGAAGGACTCAATCCAGTTTCAACGCGCGCCCAGGTTAGAAATTCACGCGCGGCGTGATCGAATAGAGATACTTTGTCCATGCGCTGTCACCTGTACTGGAAGTGTTCCGTCGCCGGCGCCACGCGTAAGGCGCCTAGTGACAACGGGTTTTTCCAGCGTGCCGTGTGACCCCTCCATATTGATTCGGTGAAATGTCGCGCAGCCGTGATAGGCATTGCAGCACACCGAAAACGCGCTTGCAACCGTAGCCATTGTGAAGCGGTGGTTGCATCGCAAATCTCCCGCATCCATATGCGGGCAGAAGTGGTCGGCGCTGTTGTTGGAAGGTTCGTTCATGGCAGTGGTCAGAATGGAATCGGATGAAAAGAGTCTAGAACTGTAAAGATAACGAAATTGTTCATGGATTCAAATGTTTGATAAAGCAATGGTTACACAATTAGGGCGTGGCGCAAGAGGTGCATTGCGCTTGCTTGGGACTTCAAAAATAAGTTGAAGGCCCGCGGCTTGGTTTAACCGCTCCAGGTGGCGCTTATTTCATCAGCAACCACATTCTGTGGGAGTTGATCTAAACCAATTTCTAAATTCGCAACAATATCTCAGATCAGAAAATATCCCGGCACGCTTTCGAGGCAAACCATTTTTGTTCGTACCCAAATTAAGAGTGGGTGGGATATGAAAGTGTTCGCGGAAAGAAATGTAGCCCCGCCGCTTTTCTTGCAGCTTCAAGCGTGATTTCCGCGGTCACATTCGCCTTGCGGCAACCCGCGCGCAAAATATCCAGAACCAAGTCATCGCGACCCTCAAGCGCGGCGCGACGTTTCTGCATGGGAGCAAGCAATACGTTAATAGCCTCCGCCACTTCTTTTTTAATATGGCCGTCACCAATATTGTCGCCGCGGGTGTAACGGTCTTTCAATTCAGCAACTCGCGCCGCGTCCGGAATAAATGTTTCCACATATTGAAAGAGAGCATTCTTCACGTCACCGGGTTCGGTTGCGCTTTGGCGACCAGTGAAAATACGCATCACTTTCTTTTCAACTTCTTTTGGTGGATCGGAAATAAAAATTGCGTTGCCTAAACTTTTGCTCATTTTATTTTTTCCATCAACACCCATGAGGCGACCCACCTCACCAACATCCGCCCGTGGCACGGGAAACACGCCGCCAAGTTGAACGTGCTCGTGATCCTCCGCTTTCTCGCTCACACCGCAGTACATGTGATTGAAACGGCGCGCCACTTCGCGCGTCATTTCAAGATGAGGCACCTGATCTTCACCAACCGGAACGCCCTCAGGACGGAATGAAAGAATGTCGGCGCATTGACCAACGGCGTACAACGGAAAACCAAACGAGTAGGTTTCGCCCAAATCCTTCACCTTGATTTCGTCTTTCAATGTTGGATTGCGCATGACGCGGTTGAAGGGCAACAACATGGCGAATAAAAATGTGAGTTCGTGAATCGTTGGCACTTCGCTCTGCAAGAAAATGGTGGAGAGATCGGGATCAATTCCCATGGCGATTAAATCGCGCACAATTTCCAACGAATCACTACGAATTTCTTTGGGTTTGTCGGCGCGCGTGGTGAAAGCGTGATAGTTGGCAACAATGAAATAGCAATCATGCGTGTGTTGCAACTGCACTCGCCGCTTCGCGCTGCCAACCCAATGACCTAAATGCAAACGGCCCGTGGGCGTATCACCTGTCAAAATGCGGGACTTGCTTGTGGCGCGTGTGTGAGAATCGGCGGCGTTCATTTAGGAAGCATAGAGAACAGAAAAAGATTTGCACAATTAAACAGCGCGTGCGCGATGAATGAACTCCACAAGCGGCCAGTGCGCTCCATAAGTACACCAAGCGCAACGCCAAATACAGCCAAGGCTGGAATCGCCGCGGCGCGCCCATATTCAGGCACTGCGCCCCAGTGAACCAGCGCGAACATAGTGGCCGTTATCAAAATAGCCGCGGCGCGCGGAAGTCCAATTTGTTTCAGTCCTTGTTGAATAGCCCCGCGCCAAATTATTTCCTCTGCCAACGGACCCAGTATCACAATTGTAAAAACCAATCCCCATGTCACGGGATTGTTTCCTTGCTCACGAATGGTTTCAAGAAATTGATGCCCCACCATCGGCGCGTGCACGTCTGTGAATACAAATTGAATTGCGCCACCAAGCGCGGATGTCATTTGAATCAAGGGCCACACAATTAAAAAACCAATCACGCCTACGGCAATATTGGTTACGACTCGATTTGTAGATACTTTTGAAACATGCTCATGTACAGCGCCCTGGGTGACTCCGCGTGAAAATTGAATCAACACTAGAAATGCGATGATTGTGGTGAGCGAACCAGCAACTAACGCCACCAACAACGCGAACGATGGAAGTGGACTTTCTGTGGACACACCCATTGCGCGTAAAAGCAACGCCCCAACAATTCCAGAAAGTAATATTCCACATGCCGCCAACAATACGTTTTGATTTGTGTTCAGCCGCCACTGGAGTGGCATCGCACACGTGGGGTAAAACCACTTCAATTTCCAAAGCAAGGCCACGGATACGCCAGCCCACGCCCAGGTGATTGATGCGGGTATGAATTCGGGGTTTGTGGCCGTGTCTTGTGACGCAATGTCGGCGCCACTGCATAGACTTACAGAAAATATGCTCAACGCACTCCAGAAAATTGTTGCAAGAAAAGTAATAGAAGTAGAAGCGCGCAAGCAACACTCACCACTGGAACTTCTACAAGACAAGGTGCGTTCTATGCCCCGTCCGCGAAATTTCTTTCGCGCTGTTGTGCGGGATAGCGCGGAGCCGGTTCGTGTCATAGCGGAAATTAAAAAGAAGAGCCCGTCCGCCGGACTTATTCGCAATGATTTTGATCCCGTGGACATTGCCCAACGCTATCACCAAGCTGGCGCTGCAGCCATTAGTTGCCTAACCGATGAGGACGACTTTGGTGGACATTTGGATTTCATAGAACGCATTCGTGAAGCGGTTCCCCTCCCTGTTCTGCGAAAAGATTTTATTGTTGATAGTTGGCAAATTTGGGAAAGTCGAGCGGCTGGCGCCGACGCAATTTTATTGATCGCCGAATGCTTGACCGAACAAGACATTGTTGATTATCAAATTCTCGCCGTCGAACTAGGCCTGACTATTTTGTTAGAGGTGCATGATGTTGAAAGTTTGTACCGCGTGCAAAATCATGTCGGCTTTCCACACGCTGGCTACTCCCTTTTGGGTATCAATAATAGAAATCTCAAGACCATGACAACGGATTTGGCCCACACATTTCGCATGGTTGATTTAATTGAGGATCGCCGCGTGGTGGTGAGTGAAAGTGGAATTCGCACCGCGCAAGATATTCAGCGCCTGCAACAACACGAGGTTGGAATTGTTCTTGTTGGCGAGCACTTGCTTCGTCAACCCGACCCAGGCCAAGCGCTGCGTGAAATGCGTGGGGTTTAGGTCATTTCAATTTGTTTTCATTTGCCATTTCAAAAATTAGACTCAAAAATATTTACGGCATACAAATGCCAACACAATTTACGGCTTGCCGATTTTGCAGTCGCCGTGAAATTAATTTGTATTTCAAACCATTACACATGAGTGGTTGGCGAATTTAAAATTAGGCCTCGATTAAAAATTCAACAATTTGAACGGCGTTCAGCGCAGCACCCTTGAGCAACTGATCCCCAACCACCCACAGCGCCAATGACTTTCCTGGGGCGCCGCCGTGGTCAACACGAATTCTTGAAACCAAAACTTCATCAAGGCCGGAAACCATTTGCGGGTCGGCCGGTTGATCGCCATTGGATTCATCTACCACGCGCACACCGGGCGCATGCGCAAGAATATTCAGTGCTTGTGCGGGAGAAATTGCATTTGCAAATTCCAGGTGCAATGCAACGGCGTGGGCACGCAGTGTTGGAACACGAACACAGGTGGCGCTTACTCGCAAGTGATCATGACCTAAAATTCGCCGACTTTCACGAACAAGTTTGTGTTCCTCCTCATTGGATCCATCAGATTGGCGGGCAGAGTTGTGTGGAAACACATTAAATAAAATCGGCCTTGGAAATAATTGACCCGCAACTTTTTCACCGGCGGCCCACGCTCGAGTTTGAGATTCCAACTCATGCATGCCTGCAAGGCCAGCGCCAGAGACGGCTTGATAGGAACAGGCGGTCATTCGTTCCAGATGCGCCACGCGATGCAGAGGAGCGGCGACCATTAAAGAAATAATCGTGGTGCAATTTGGATTTGCCACCAAGATTGGTTTGCCCTTTAACGTTTCACCATTTATTTCGGGAACAACAAGAGGAATGGCAGGATCCGTACGAAACGCGCTTGAATTATCCACCGCAATAATATTTAATTCCGCCAGCATGGGCGCCAACGCGCGCGCGGTTGCGGCGTCTGCGCACAAAATCGCGTAGTCGCTTCCCGCCAATGCCCCACGATCAATGGTTTGCGCCGCTAGAGTTTGTCCGCAAAACTGGAATTTTTCCCCAGCGGATCGCTCGCTGCAAAATAGGCGCAACTGCGAAATTGGAAAGTTTCGTTTCTCAAGCAGTTGAATGACTTCTCGGCCAACCGCGCCAGTTGCGCCGATGACTGAAACACAAAAAGTTTTCGTTCCAGCTTTCGAATTTTTTGTCGTGGACAATGCCGGTGATGCACCCGCGTTCACACCACTCACTGGTGTGGACCAATCAGAAAAAATCGCGCGATCTCAACTTCGAATAAAGATCCATCATCGCGCTCCATGACGTATGTCCCCTGCATGGTTCCCCACGCGGTTTGCAGCGGACAAAAACTTGAATATTCAAAATGATCACCTGGAGATAAATTTGGATGGTGACCCACAACGCCCAACCCCTGCACCTCATGTCGCTCGCCCGCGGAGTCAACAATGACCCACTTGCGGCTGCGAAGACGCGCGCAACTTTGTCCCTCGTTGTGCATGACCACTTTGTAGTTGAACAAATATCGTCCATTGTCCGGATCCGAATGCGACGGCAAGTAACGCGGCTCAACCGTGATGCGAATTCCGTGAGTCACGCACTCGCTGCCCTTGCATGTTCTTACTGATGAAGTTGTCATGATTGTGGCACGATATGCGAGCGACATCATTTCACCAAGTCAAAATGACGGCGGTCTTGAAATTTAAAAAATGACTTTATGGAAATTGGCGCTACTCAAACCAGCCCTTTTTTTGCAAAGGAATTTTAATCACTTCACCCTCCTTTATTGAGCGCCAATCAAGACCCAAGGAAAATCGTCGATACCCAACACAAGCAGTTTCAATTACAAGTGGCATAAGGTTTGGAATTGGGACCGGCGGAGTTATTCCGGTCGCATCGCTAACAACAGCAAACGCGTTCGGGTCCGGTGGAAGGCCGTTGCGCTGCTCATCCAACCGAACCACAACATTCTCGATATTTTTTTTACTCTCTGAATCAAAAGTTTTAAACAGAATCGTTTTGGTTTCAAGGCGTCGAAGTTTAAGAATGAATTCAGATTTAGAATTACTTGCAAGAAAATCCTGCCGCACCTCTTGATAACCCGGCTTTCGCACGGTGATGACATTACGAAAACCAGAGGCATGTCGAATTGCGGATCGACCGAAAGAATTACTTCGCTGATTTTGCAAATCAGGAAATCCCCAGCGATCCTCAAGTCCGGGCAGTGGCAAGTATAAAAAAGTTGTGGCCAATACTTCGGCGTCATCAATTGGCGCGCCCGTTGTTTCATCAATCACTCTTACTGAAATCTCAACATATTTCACCGGAGCTATCGCGACTGTTTGTTTCGTCTTCCCATCAAGATCATCAAAGCGCAACACCATGTGCGACGAACTTTCCGTGGCAAGCATGCTGGTTGTTGTTTTAGATGAAAAAATACCGATCGAGGCCGGCTCAAATCCAGGCTCCAGAAAAGTCAGTTTTGTATTGAATGGTGGAATCCAAATTCGTGCATCGCCAGAAGAGTCACTTTTCACGGCGTTGGAATTCGTTGGCAACAGTGAAAGTAAAGTCACACTGTGGCGATGAATAGTGACCCCCTCAACCGGCTTGTTATTTACAGAATCCTTCATTTGCAAATCAAGCGGACGCGGAAAACAACCAAGTTGAAACATCAAAGCCAAAATCACAACAAGCGGATTGCGCGCGCGTTTCATGGCCGTCAGGAGATTCAGTAGAGTGTGTTTCAGTTTATTCAACGACCTAGGGACTGGATGAATTCAATGCAAACACAGTGATAAAGATAGATGATGCGGCAAGTATGACGCATCCCAAGATTCGCGCCCACGCAGAGAGTGTTGGACGCAAACGAATAAAGGGTAATTCACCCAGCCACAAACCAAGGGGCGCGATTGAGGCAAGTAACCAGGCGGCAATAGGAATCTCGTTTGTGTCGTAACTCCAACCAGTCGCTGCGCCAAGAGCGGCAATACATGCGATTACAACCGCGCCACTAAAGCCAACACACTCGTTCAGCGGCGCTTTTGATTGAGTGGCTAATCGCACCAGTGAAACAAATCCAAGACAGCAAGAAGCCGCGCCAATAGGTACGGCAAGCTTTGCAAATCCCGAAAGCATTGCAAGTACCGAGGGTGCAATCAAGGCAAAACTAAGCGAAATGGAAGTTGAAAAAAAATTTCGTCTTTGAACTACAACAAATAATAATGTGGAACAGAGGGCGGTTGCCATTCCAAGCACTAATCGGCTTGTCACATTTCCCCATTCGGGGATATCCATAAAAAGTGCGCCCAAAATTACGGATGAGCATGAAATAAATACACGCGCGCCAAATGAGCGAGAAAATAAATCACCAATGCCCGTTATAAACCCACATAACAAAATAGAGCACGGAAACCACAGCCATCTATTCAGTGTTGTAAAATTCTGAAGCGAGTCTTCGGAGATTGCGCTTGTCAATAAAACGATCGCTATGACAACGCCAAAAAAACTACCAAAACTAAACGCGCGAGAGCGGGTCACTCGCCACACGCTGAATGCAACACCAAAAATAACTGGCAACGCAATCCCAAACAACAAGATTTGCATTTCCATATTGGAAACCTTTCAATCGCAATAATGGGCCACAGAAAACGCTCTTGTGTAATTTGAAGAAATCACCACGTCTATCCCCCACTTTTATTGGGAGCAAGCGCTGGTCTATGGGATGAATTAAGAAGAGGTGGCTTCAAGCGCGACAATAATCCGCACACTTTTCCCGATTGCATTTTTTTCAATTCCGTAGGTCATTCCAAATTCACTGCGATCAATTGTAAAAACGGCTTCAAATCCTATTTTATTTCCGCGTGCGGATTCTGATTGACCAGTCATTTCCATATTCACCGTGATTGGTTTCGTGACTCCGTGCATAGTCAAATTACCGTTGACAGACCACGTGTTGCCTTCAAGTTTTTTAGAGGAAGTGCTTACAAACGACATTTCCGGAAATTCTTTCACACTGAAGAAATCTGGACTTCGAAGGTGCGAATCTAAATCTTTATTCGCGCTTGATACGGAGTTGGTGTCTATGACCACATTGAGGGCGAGAGTCTCCATCGGTGTTCCACTTGTTGTGATTGTTCCGATGACACCATCAAATCTTCCCCAGAACATTCCTGCGCCAAAGTGTTGGACTCGGAATAATCCCATTGAGTGCGTGTCATCAATTTTCCAGGCCGTTGCGGCGCTTGATGTTTGCTTTGTGATTGTTTGCGTAGGTGATGCGTTTGGTGTGGGCGTCACCACTGGTGGCGTCTGCGTGCTTGGAGTATTAGAATTTTGTTGCGAATTTGCGGCCAACATCAATATTAAAGTGGTGGCAAGTGTGAGTACTGGGGTGATAGGTAAAAACATAAAGACTCCGTTTGGGGTTAGGTTTTCTAGACCGCGCAACTGTATACGCGCAGCATTGATGGACGAGAAATATTTTTCAACATGAAGCGAGTTGGAATTAAAGACACAAAATTTAATTTTAGTTTTGTAAACAGATTTCATTTTGAAATCCCATTTTGTTTGATAGTAAAATTCAATGAAGTGCAATTCAAAAACAAGGCATGATCGCCTGAAAGACGCCGAAAAATATATGAATAACAGGATCTAAAGTCCTATAATACATAATATAGAAATTGTTCCACGTGGAACACACTTATGAAATTTGAGTGATACATTAATTGGATAAACCTCAATATGGAGCCCCAATATGTCAAATACACCCAATCAAAGTAATGACGAAAATATCAAACCATCATTAAAAACAGAGAAATTAAACTCTGAAAGCACGACAGAAAAACCGATTGTGCAGTTGGTATCACAAACATCGGTTGGAAAACTTGGTCGAGGACTTGGCAGATTAATTCCAATTAAAAACCTTCAGGATAACACGGTAAAAACCGTTGTTTCCGGCACTATTTCAAGTGCCCCTGTTACACGAGTCCCTATTCAATCTGGTCTTTCAAAAAGTATTGTGACACCAGATAAGGTCACAATCAGCCCTGAATTCGATAAGGGTTCAAAAGTTTCTGCGTTTGTCTTTGGAAAGGGTGTTGAGGAAATTAATATTTCT
>CAJACJ010000074.1 GCA_903938205.1 uncultured bacterium | reverse complement strand
CACCTATCAAAACCCAGACTATTTCTTTAGTTATCGACGCGATGGGGCACGAAGTGGGCGATTAGCCTCCGTGATTGGGGCTTAATTGAAGAAACTGGCAATTTGGGGAATGAGTTAATACGGGTCGAAACGGCCTTGAAGAAACTTGGAAATGTTGGGATATGTTGCATACTTGACTTGCAAATTTTCAAATCCCTTGCATAATTGAATTTGTAATGGGGTTTTGTATTTGCCCTCGTCACAAAATTTTGGATGGGCGAGGGCTGCCACCGTCAATTGACGGTGGCGGTTGTTTTTAAAGGACACGTTTTGATTTGGTGAAGAATGTGCGCCGATTGCCACGCCAATTCCAAATGGTCAGTGGCGTAAATGTAGCCCGCCACCACGTACGCCAATGCATTATATTTGTCGCCTACTCATTGCCAATTTCGGCAGTGACAAGGAGATCAAATGACAGTGGCAACTTCCAGCGACGCGTACAAAACCCTGAAGACAAAAATTGAAACCAATCAAGCGCGCGTGGGCGTGATTGGTTTGGGATATGTCGGCTTGCCACTTGCGCATGCGCTGCATCAGGGCGGTCTGCCTGTCATGGGTTTTGATGTTGATGAAGAAAAGCCAAAGGCCATTCGCGAGGGCCGAAACTACCTCAAGCATTTAGGCAGCGACATGGTCACTTCGCTGCGCGACAGCAAGCGCTTTGAAGCCACAACTGATTTTGCGCGCCTTGGCGAGTGCGATGTCATTCTGGTGTGCGTGCCGACTCCGCTTGGCCGCCATCAAGAGCCGGACATTTCATACATCTTGCAAACCGCAGATGCCATTGGAAAAACATTGCGCAAGGGACAACTGATTGTTCTTGAAAGCACAACGTATCCAGGCACTACGCGCGAGGACATGATGCCCGCGGTGTTCAAGGCCGCCGGTGCGCGCGCCAAGGATTGGGTTTTGGGCGAGGATATTTTCGCGGCCTTCAGTCCGGAGCGCGAAGATCCAGGACGTAAGAGCCATTCCACAAGCACCATTCCAAAGTTGGTCGGCGGAGTTGGCAAGCAGGCAACCGAACTTGCGGCCGCGGTGTATCGCAAGGGCATTAAGGAAGTCATTGAAGTGTCAAGCGCGGAAATTGCCGAGAGCGCAAAGTTGCTTGAGAATATTTTCCGTGCCGTCAACATTGCGCTGGTGAATGAACTCAAGACCACGCTCACGCCAATGGGCATTGATGTGTGGGAAGTGATTCGCGCCGCGGGCACCAAGCCGTTCGGTTTCATGTCGTTCTTTCCAGGGCCAGGTCTTGGCGGACATTGCATTCCAATTGATCCGTTCTATCTCACATGGAAAGCCAAGGAATTTGGTTGCAGCACCAAGTTCATTGAGTTGGCTGGTGAAATTAATACGAGCATGCCGCACTACGCAATCGACCGCGCGGCCGAGTTGTTGAATAATCATGGCAAAGCCATGAAGGGCAGCAAGGTTCTTGTACTTGGGTTGGCGTATAAGGCTGACATTGACGATGTGCGCGAAAGTCCCAGCTTTGAGTTGATTCAACTTTTAGAGGATCGTGGCGCGCGCGCCGATTACAGCGATCCACTTGTTCCTGAAACTTGGGCGGGCCGCAAGCACGACTTGCAAAAGAAATCTGTGGCGTTGACCGCCGCAAGTTTGGCCAGTTACGACCTTGTGTTGGTTTCAACAGCGCACTCCGCATTTGATTGGAACATGATCGCCAAAAATGCCAAGTTGATTCTTGACACCCGCGATGCCATGCGT
>CAJACJ010000073.1 GCA_903938205.1 uncultured bacterium | reverse complement strand
TTGGTTGCCAGCAATGGGCAAGCGACATTCGCGCGGCTTCCAGTGGAGACTCCAAATCGATTTCGCTCTGCCACATTTACGGCGAATTATTTTTGCGTGAAAACACAGGCGACTAGCCAAGCGCAAGTGCGCGTGATTGTTCCCCATGATGGTGAGTTGGTGACAAGCGAGGCTATTGAATCGCTAGCGGCGCGCAATGGTGTGATTGAGCTTGACCCAAATGACGTGCGCGATATTGCGTTTCTAGCGGTGATCAATCGATATACAAATGCGCCACCTGCAATGGCGTTTATTCGCGGACTTGGCCTTGGTGAAAAAGCGATTGCGGCAAGCGTGGCGCACGACAGCCACAATGTTGTTGTTGCGGCGGGTACACGTAAGGCGTTGGCAAAAGCCGCAAATGCGGTGTTTCAAGCGCGCGGCGGCTTGGTTCTAATTGATGGAGATCGCGAGCATGTGTTGCCTCTGCCAATTGCAGGATTAATGAGCGACCAACCCGCGGAGGAAGTTGGATTGAGTTACGAAACAATGACTCGCGAAGTTGGCGCAACATTCAAGGCGCCATTTATGACGCTGAGTTTCTTGGCGTTACTTCCAATTCCAGCCTTGAAACTCAGCGATTTAGGATTGTTTGACGCGCGAGAATTCCACTTCACTAATGTGCAACTGGATGCCGCGAAATAAAAAAAGCCACTCAAAAGTGTGAACGAAGCCCCCACACAAGTCACGCAAATACCCGCGTCGCAGAAAGAGTTGCACCACAAGCGAGTTTGCATCAACTCAAGCCACGCAAATTCCCGCGTCGCAGAAAGGGTGGCACCACAAGCGAGTTTAGCACCCACGCGAGCCCCGCTCGCGTGGGGTGCGTTGTCTGAGCGACTGGTGCCACCCTTTCTGCAGAGCGTTCACTTTCTTACACCCGCCGTGCCATCTCCAATGCATCGCGGAAATAAAAAACGCCGTTTGGAAAACCCAAAACGGCGTCAAATGAAAGCGGGCGAAGGGGCTCGAACCCTCGACATTCACGTTGGCAACGTGACGCTCTACCACTGAGCTACGCCCGCAGCGAGGGGGAAGTATAGCGAAAATTTGAATCTGTCTTGAGACAAATCATCACGTCTCAAGATGTTGAATTTGTGTTGCCCAATCTCATAAACATCGCTATAGTTCGACCCTTCTGGGGGTTATACAAAGGACCCCAACATGTCACAAAACACACTTCAAGTCAGCAAAAAACTCAAGGCTATGGTTTCAGAATTGAAAGAACTCCGCGAAGTCCGCAGAGATTTTGAGAAATTATTGCAGACCCTTCATGACTTGGGATTGTCGGCAAAGACCACCCTACGTCGAGCGCACAAGTCCACCCCAGATACCAACAAGGGTGGCCAAAGATATCGAAGCACCAACAAAGAATTGTTGGATCAATACAAGTTGTTGGCTAAGAAAATTCCTGCGCAGTGGTCCACTCGTGAGGAAATTTGTAAGTCCGCCGGTTTGGATCCAAAGGCCGTTGATGTTCCTTTTATGTGGCTTGTCCAAGGCGGCAAGGATGAGAACAAAAAAGTGATGAAGCCGCTTTTGCAAGGCAATGGTCGGCGTGGTTTGGGCGGTGCGTATAAGAAAATTTAATTTCTCAGTGAAAGAACAAAGACGCTCGATACAAAAGTATCGAGCGTCTTTTATTTTTACATACACAAGCCAAAAATCTACTTGGCGCGCGTCTTTGTAATCAATGACGCAGATATGGATTCATCTTGATCAATGATCAGCCACTGGAATTCCCATGCCGCTGCGATTTGGCGCGGCGGGGCGTGGCGGCATCTTGAATGGATGATCCTTCAACGCTTGCAGCATGACCTCGACGGCTTTCTCAAGTTGCGGATCGCGGCCACCGTTCGCAAGCCCACCCTTCATGAGCGCGGGATCATCGATCACTTCAATATCGGGATCAACGCCGTGGCCTTCGACACCCCAGGTGCCGTCAAGCTTGTAAAAACCAAACGACGGAGTGCTAATGGAACCACCATCAATAAAGCTTGGATTTCCGCTGATTCCAACCAATCCGCCCCAAGTGCGCGTGCCAATGACGGGACCAAGTTTTTCCTGCTTGAAGAGCCAGGGGAACATGTCGCCACCAGAACCAGCAAGGCCGTTGATGAGCATGGCCTTTGGTCCTTGGTGTGAATCTGGTGGCCAGATTTGCTCACCGGCGTCGCGGCGAGCCCACGCGTTGGTTGCGGGGCGGTTCATCATTTCAATGAAACGATTTGGAATTTGTCCGCCACCATTCCAGCGATCATCAATGATCAACGCAGCCTTGTGGCGATTACCTTGGAATTGGCGCACCAAATCATTTTGTCCATCCACGCCAGTGTTGGGTACGTAGATGTATCCAACTTGTCCGCCACTTGTTGAATCAACCCACGCGCGGTTGCGCTCGATCCACTCGCGGTAGCGCAGTGAGGACTCGCTGCCTTGAGTGCGCACGGTGACAACACGTTCAGTAGCGTCTCGCTCTGGTTTTTCTGAAACAGTGAGCGTGATTGTTTTTCCCGCTAGTCCGTCAAATGCCGCCCATGGATCAAGCGTGGTGTCGACGGGTCGACCGTTGACTTCAAAAAGATATTCACCTGGCTTCACGCCCGCCGCAATCAATGGATTGCGTGCGTCGGTGTCCCATGGCGCGCCTTGAACCATATGGGCAAAGCGATAGATTTTTGTATGGTCGGCCGTTTCAAAAAGTTCCCAATCCACGCCCAACATGCCTGTGGAGGCGTACATGGGTGGCGTTTCAACGTCGCCTGGTCCCAACAAATACGCGTGGCCGACATTCAGTTCGCTGATCATTTCCGCGATGATCCAATTCACATCTTCACGTGAATTGGCGCTTTCCAGCAGTTTAAGCGCGTGTTCTCGTTGCGCTTTCCAATCCACTTGATGCATGCCTTGGTCATAAAACCAATCGCGCATGATGCGGTTGGCGTCAATGACAATTTGTTTCCACTCGGCGCGCGGGTCAAGGTCCATAGGCATGGAATCAGTGATCACAGTTTTTGATTTCGCGTCGGCAGTGCTGTCCACAACCACCGCGCCACCAGCGCGGGGCACCAGTAATTTTTTACGGTCGGCGGATATGTCAAAGCCATCACCTTCCGTGACGGTCTTTTCCTTTTTCTCTTTGTCAGTCAGGTCAAGAATTTTTATGCCCTCTTTGGAGCGAGCGAACAGAAGCAAGTTTTTGTCGTTGAACGCAAGGGAGCCGTAGCCGCCCGACTTCACGGGCAGCGCGACTGCGCGATTCTCGAATCCGTCTAAATCAATTTTAATGAGAGCGGCGGGCTCAGGCTTTTTATCAGCGTCTTTTTTGTCGTCCAACTTCTTTTCATCCGCCTTGGCATCGACCACTTTGGTGGTTTCAGTTTCGGATTTCGCTGGTGGATCATTGGGCTCACGTTCCGGAGGCGGAGCAGGCGGGGCCTTTGAATCGTCTGGTGATGGGCCATCATCCTCGTCATCATTCTCTTTATTGTCGGCGTCTTTTTTATCTG
>CAJACJ010000072.1 GCA_903938205.1 uncultured bacterium | reverse complement strand
CGGCAAGCAAGACTTAAGTCGAATCGCATGCTCTTCTGATCCATTCCTGGACGGCAAGGCCATGGATGGGTCCAGTTCAAATCCAATTGATGGTCGTGATTTCAGCCGCGCCCTTCGTTACTTTGAAGACATTAATCAGAAACTTGATCTTCGCAAGCCACTGCTTGTGACGCGTGATCTGATCAATAATGACACTGGAGCAAATACAGCCGATGGCGTTCCTGATCGCACTGCGGATGGCGATCTTGATCAATTTATGGCAGTGACCGTTGATCATGAACGCTTGGCAATGAATGATTTTGTTCGTGAAGCGCGCGGACGAATCCGTACAGCACTGCGCATTCATTCTCCAATGTCGCCTGCGGCATCGAGCGGGGTGTTGGTGACATGGGGGCTTGACCCGCTTGCGACCACCCCAGCTGTTCATTTTGCTGATTACACCGATCGCTTTTATGAGCACTATCTTTTAAGCATGAATGCGAAAGTGCAACATATAATTCAAGTTCCAAATGGTTTTGGTGGTCCTAAGTTTGAAATTTCACCCGATACCACTGGCGACAAAATGAACGTCCCAAGTTTGGGGCAAGGCGGAACTGCTACGCAGCCGGCGAATGACTTTATGTCTTTCCGCAGCGCGTGGTCAAGCGAATCATTGTCCGCAAGCATGGCGGCCAACATTGCTACATGGCGCAGCCGAGCGGCCCTCATGTATTCACCAAGCATTGGCAGTGGCGTTCCAGATCCACTACTTCCGCTGCGCGCAATTCATCAGCCAATCTTGCCAGCTATTCCTCCAGTGGCTGGTGCGGCATATTCACAAACACAAACAACACTTGCACCTCTTGCGCTACGTGCGGTTGATCCATCCAAAGAAACTGCACCGTTAATTAGCAAGGCGAAAGACCTGCCCCTTCCACCTAATACTGCCACGGCCACAGACATTGTATTTCCCGGCATTGAAAAACATCCATTCTTCACCGAGGTGTTCTTTGGTTGGGTGTATCCAGCCACCACCGCTGAAGACACTGGAACACTTACTCCAGCTGTCTTTGACATGTGCATGGGCGCCGCGCCTGCGCAGACCACGATTGAAAAATATAAATATGTTGCGCTTGTGAACGGGCGCGTTGGCACCGGCTACGCGCCGCTGGATGTCACTACTTCAACTGGCACAACGCCCACCACTCCAGACGTGAAGCGGGATCAGCTGGATGAAATTCGAACGCCTGTGCTTGTTGTGCAAGTGGCCAATCCGTGGAACGAACCCATTCGCCTTGGTGATTTCCGCATCAATATTTTCGGAACGGATTATGACTTTCCAGATTATGAATTGGACGCAACTGGAAGTGTGGTCAAAGATTCCGCTGGCTTGCCTGTTCCACTGATGCTTGCGCCTGGAACTGAAACCGAACCCGCCACTGCAACTGTGTACCTGATTGCCAATGTGATTGGCAATGCAAGCAACGCCATAAACATGATTTCTCAGCCCACGGAAGGCGATATGAAAGATGTTGCAATGTGGGATCCTCTGTTTCGCAGACGTTGGCTTGATTACTTTGACTTGTATGAATATTCAGATGTGCCTATTGCCAATGCCACAACATGGTCCACCATGCCGCAGTTGGCTACATCGCCGCCATCAAGTCCGTTGTTTCCATTCACTATGAAAAGCGCCTATCCAGGCGCCGCGTTTGATAAGCAATTGTCGCGCAGTAAATTGCTCAACGCCATGCAAGACACGCCGGGCAAGGCCAGCAATTTCCTTAAGGCTGGCG
>CAJACJ010000071.1 GCA_903938205.1 uncultured bacterium | reverse complement strand
CGATGTGCCCGCACTATTTTTAGCGTCTTGAAGTTTGGCGACTTCACGTTCAAGTGATTTTAATTTTCTGGACATGCCATACAGATCGCGAAAGACAAGATGATTCCGCAATGAAATATCGCTTTCAATGGCTGGAACGCCGGCAACCCGCATTCCAGCTGCGATGTCACCAACAACCGCGGACTTGCCCGCCACTTGCACACCATCGCCAATGGACAAATGGCCAGTCACACCAACTTGGCCGCCCAAAACAACATAATTTCCCATGTCCACGCTGCCACTAATGCCCACCAAACTCACAAGCAAACAATGTTTGCCAATGCGTGTTCCATGTCCAATGGAAATCAGATCCGCAAATTTGGTTCCCGCGCCAATGCGCGTCTCTTCCATCGCGGCACGTTCAATGACGCAGCATGATCCAATCTCCACATCGTCCTCTAGAACAACAATCCCCGACTGCGGAATTTTTTCATGGCGACCCTTGTGCGTTGCGTAACCAAATCCATCACTGCCAATCACCGTGTTGGCGTGCAATGTGACGCGATTGCCAAGGACGCACCCGTCATAAATGCATACGCCTGGATACACAATGCAATCATCGCCCATGTTCACACCTTCGCCAACATAGGCGTTGGGATAAATCACGCAGCGCGCGCCAAGCGTCACGCCGCGCTCAATCACCGCCCCCGCATGGACCACGCAATCGCGACCCAGTTGCGCGGTTGCATGAATGACAGCGCGCTCCGAAATGGAATTATTTTTCTGCGACGCAAGGATTGGCGCTGGATGTTTTCGAAAGCCATGAAGCGCGACCATGGCTTGGCGAAATGCGAAGTATGGATCGACGGCCTCCAATGTGGCCACGCCAGTCTTCGCCGTTTCGCCGCTGACCACAATGACCGCGGAGGCGTTGGTTGTGGCTAAATGCGCCGCATATTTTCTATTGGCAAGGAAACTGACTTGACCAACTTGGGCGCGGTCAATCGGGGCGCACGAATGCACCATGGTGGCGCCGTCTCCGCGCAATGTGGCGCCAATTGTGTGGGCAAGTTCGTCGAGTCGGATAGCCATAACAACGCCAAGCCTAGCAACCAACTTTGATTGCGTGCAGGCAATGCGGTCTAAAATTGTTTCCCTTGTGGCGCGGGTTTGTTTCAGAGTGTGCGCCCATTCTTGCACACGGTTATCCTGCAAAGTAGAAATGAAAAGGCCCGTCCGCCAAAGCCGTTGCTCGGGTTGTCGCCCGAAAATATGGCGATTCAATTTTATTTTAATCATGATGTTCTTCATGATCGCATTGCCCACGCCCATCACGCGCGCGGGCGATATTGAGGACCAAACTTTCGCCGATCGACCAATCTCTTTGGTGACCATCAAGGGCCTCAGCAGAATCAGCGAGCAAGAAGTGAAGAACAATCTGCGCATTGGCGCGGGCGAGCCCTACGAATCACTGGCGGTGCGCGCCGACGTGGCAAGTCTGTATCGCCTGGGTCATTTTGAAACAGTCACCGCGGAAGCGTCTCTGCAACCCGATGGCACGGTTGAAGTCATTTACACATTGATTGAACAAAGTTTGGTTCTTGACATTCAAACAGTGGGCAATAAAGCGGTGAGCGATCAGGAATTGCGCGCCGTCATTCAGTTGTATCCAGGTGGCCCGCGCGACGACTTTTTGCTGGAACAAAGCATTCTGAAAATGAAGGATCTGTACCGCAATAAAGGTCATTATTTGGTGGAGATCACGGTGGATGAATCGCGTCTGAAGGATTCCGGAATTTTAATTTTCCGCATTGTGGAAGGCCCGCGCGTGCGCATTCAAGAGGTTGAATTTGTGGGCAACCGTGCCTTTCCAGACAAGCAACTTTCCGCGGAAATTAAGACCAAACCGTGGATTTTTATTTTCCGCAAAGGCAACTTGGATGAGGAAGCCTTAGTGGACGATGTTGCCACGCTGGATAAATTTTACAAGGACCGTGGATTTGTCGACGTGCGCGTTGATCGACGAGTTGAACTGAACTCCGATCAGAAAGAGGCCAAGGTTGTCTTTGTCATTGACGAAGGCCGCGAGTATCGACTGCGCTCCGTGCGTGTTGAAGGCGCAGGTAGCGACGGAGAATTAAAAACTTTTTCATCCGAACAATTGCGTTCACTGATGGTGATTCGCCCCGGCGACGCTTTTCAAAAGAAAGGCATTGACGCAAGCGTGAAGAGCATTCAAACCTCTTACTTTGTCATGGGCTACATCAACGCCAAGGTCACCACAACCTACGTGCGTTCGGGTGAGGAAGCGGAAGTGGACATGCTGGTCAACGTCACCGAAGGCGATCGCTTTGAGACTGGATTGGTGCAAATTCAAGGCAATTTCATTACGCGCGACAAAATTATTCGCCGCATGGTTCGCTTTCAACCTGGTCGCCCCATGGACGGACGCGAAATTGAACTCACGCAATTACGCCTGAAATCCACCAACTTGTTCAACGACATTCGCGTCACGCCGCAAGAGCCCGACCCCGACCATCCACAAACGCGCGATGTGCTTGTGGAAGTGAAAGAAAAGAACACCGGCAGCGTGAATTTTGGTTTGGCCATCGGCACCGATCAAGGGTTCGGCGGTGAAATTTCTTTGAATCAATACAACTTTGACATCGCCGACGTGCCGACATCGTTCAGTGAATTCACTGCGGGACGCGCGTTCCGTGGCGCAGGCCAAACATTCACCATTGCCATTCAACCCGGTATTGATGTGAGCACATACTCCATCTCACTGGGCGAGCCGCATTTATTTGAGAGCGATTGGTCGGGTAACACAAGTTTGTCCTATCGCAATCGCATCTACCCTCAATGGACCGAAGAACGCACAACGTTGGGATTTGGAACGGGTCGACGTCTTGGTGACTTCTGGACATTTGGAACCAACGTACGTCTTGAAAATGTCACGCTGACCGAATTTCAAGATGGCACTCCTTTGGTTGTTGTAAATGACCAAGCGGGCCCAAGTCAATTTGGCGTGCTTTCCACATCTATTTCGCGCAACACCGTTGACAGCAAAACGCGTCCAGGCGCTGGTTCGGTTTCCGAAGTCACCGCCAGCATGTACGGAGGCTCTTACAGTTTTCCAATGTTGCGCGGCAGTTACACCACGTTTCTCACGTTGGATGAGGATTTTCTTGGCCGCAAAACCACGCTGCGATTTAATTCTCAAATGGGCTATATCGCCGGCGACAATGCGCCCGTATTTGAACGTTTCTATTTGGGTGGTCGCTCATTGCGCGGCTTCGCGTTCCGCACCATCAGTCCTGTGACCTATCAATTGCAGGGATATCCAAACTCCTATCCGCCAACGGATCAAGGTCCAAGCAACGGCGCGCCCGCCACAAACATTGGCGGTCAGTTCATGTTCTTCGCCGGCACGCAATATGAAACGCCGGTCTTCCAAGACGTCATCACCGCCGTTGCGTTTATGGATTCTGGAACCGTGACTGGCAATAGTTACGCGGGTGATATTCCAAATCCGCTTGGTTTCTACCAATACCGCGTCAGCGTTGGAGTGGGCTTGCGTTTGTACATTGGCGCGCTTGGTCCCGCCCCAATCGCGCTGGATTTTGCGGTTCCTTTAATGAAACAAGACACCGACGAAACCCAAGTCTTCTCTTTCAACGCGGAACTTCCTTTCTAAGGAAAGAAGACCGTTCACTTGTTTGATTGCCCGACAAATTGTGGGGGAATTCAAAGCCGAAATCGTTGGGCAAACTTTCAGCGCGGCACTTACACTCTTCCTCTATCTATAGAAGACCCCTATGAACAAATTTCAAATGCAAACCGTCGTCATTGCCTCACTTGTCGCCTTTGGATTGGGCTCATTCGCCTGGGGCGTCAGCCGTCCAATGGCCCCCGCCCAAGCCACCAAAATTGGCAGCATTAACTTGGCAAAGGTGTTGGACAAACTTCAGGAAAAATCCGATTGGGAAGTGCAACTCACCGCGCTGCAGAATCAAATGCGCGACGAGGCCGACAGCCGCAAGCGCAAATTAGAAGCTGAAATTAAACAAGCCTCCAGCGCGACGGACGCCGCGGAGCAACAACGAATTGCCGAGCAAGTGGTGCTTGAGCAATTGCAACTTGAGCAATGGGCGACCTTGAAGGGCGGCGAGCTTGATTTGGAAAATAGCTTGATGTGGCAAAGCATTTATCGCAATTTGCGCGAGGAAAGCGCCAAGCTTGCGGAGAGCGAAGGCTATGACTACATCATTGTGAATGATGGAACAAATGAAATCATGACCAACCGAGAGGTCAAGGTTCCGCTTGCCCAACAAGTGCTGGAGCAAATTGGCCGCCGCAATATTATTTTTGCCAGCCCCGCAACGGATGTCAGCGACAAGTTAATTGTGCGCATGAACAACACCCACGCCGCCGCGCCAGCCTCTGTTGGTCCAGCTAAAAAATAATTTCTGATTTGTGTTTCATTTCTCACTCGGCTTGTCCATCATTCGCACTTTGTCTTTATTGATGTCCGCTTACACATCCACCCCCACTTTTGGAGAAATCACATGCGTCGCCTCTCTCCCCTGCCAATCACACTGTTCGTAGCGCTTGCCGCAATTTCTTTGTGGGCTTTCAACTCGTTTGAAAAACCAACCGTCATTGCAACCGTGGATCTTGAGCGCTTATATAGCGGCCTTGATGAGCACAAGGCGGGCGAAAAGCGCCTTGAGGAAACCGCCAAGGAACTGAACGCCAAGAATGAAAAACTGGGGCAAATTGCCCAATCCCTGCAGGCCGAACTTGAGAATTTCAAGGCAGATTCCCCAGGCTTTTTTGAGACCACTAAGAAAATTCAAGAGGCCGTGGGCAACATGAAGGCCTTTGACGAATTCTCGCGGCGCAAGTTCGACATGGAAAAAAATCTCCTGCTGAAAAACACCTATCAAGCCATCAAGTCCTCACTGGGAGATATTTGCAAGGCTCAACAAATTGACGCCGTCTTTCTTGACGACGCAACTCCGCCATTTGATCCCAAGGACACGCGCCCTGTCATGACGCAAATTTCCGGCCGTCGCATGTTGTGGATCAATCCCGCAATTGACGTCAGCGATGTTGTGATTAAACAAATGAACGAGAATTTTTCCAAGAGACAAGGCAAGTGACAAGGCAAGTGACCACAGCGGTCATTAGGAATTCACGTTGATACCCAAGACAAGTTCCCAGTTGGCGGTATTGGTGGGCGGCGCGCTTGAAGGCGCTGGCGATATTGCATTCACAGGATTGTCTTCGCTGGCAGATGCCACGGAACACGAAGCGACATTTATCACCAGCGATGCGCACGCAAAATTGTGGGAGCACAGCCGCGCTCGCATTGCGATTGTTGGAAATCAAGTCAAATCGCAACTTTCAAATTCACCTACAAAATCAGCTCTTTCGAGCACTTCTACGCAAAGTGCTCAAATCCAAGCACGCGCCCTGATTCGCGTTGATAACGCTGATCTTGCTGTGGCCAAGGTGCTGGAATTTTTCGCCCCGCCGACCACCCTTCCCGCAGTGGGCGCGCATGCATCCGCGGTCATTGATGCAAGCGCAATCATTGGCACAGACGCGCGCATTGGCGCACTGGTCAGTGTTGGCGCTGGTTCGCATATTGGAAACAGTTGCGTGTTGCACGCCGGCGCACGCATTGCGGCCAACGTGACTTTGGGCGAGGGCTGCGTCATTCACAGCAACGCATTTATTGATGAACGCTGCGTGCTTGGCGCGCGCGTGATCATTCATGCATCCGCCGTCATTGGCGGCGATGGATTTGGATATCGCCCCGCCGCCGATGGAAAAAGTTTGACGCGCATTCCACATACCGGAAATGTTGTTCTGGATGATGATGTTGAAATTGGCGCCAACACCTGCGTTGACCGAGCCAAGTTTGGTTCAACAAAAATTGGCGCGGGAACCAAAATTGATAATTTGTGCCAGATCGCACATGGTTGCCGCATTGGCCGCATGACCGTGATCGCGGGCATGAGTGGCTTGGCTGGCAGCGTGACCGTTGGCAATGGCGTGCAAATTGGCGGTTATTGCGGCATTGGCGACCATAAAACCATTGGCGACGGCGTGCGTTTAGCGGCTAAAAGCGCTGTCATGAACGACATTCCAGCGGGCGCCACCTGGGGTGGAATGCCCGCGCAAGACATCCGAGAGGAATTGCGTGTGATCGCCGCAATCCGTAAATTGCCACAATGGTCACGCAAGTTACGAACACTCTTGGAGGAACAGACAAAGGACTCCGCGAAGGACCCGCTGAAAGGTCCATCGAAAGTCCAATGAAACCTGTCGCCACCAAAGTTCTTCCCACTGGGCAATTGCGCGGGACCACTGTCGATCCGCAACGAACGCTTGCGCGCGTGGCCATTGTGCGTGGCAAAGGATTGATGCTTGGTGAAGAGGCGATTTTAGAAATCACGCCAGCACCGCCTGGAACAGGAATTATTTTTGAGCGCGTGGACTTGAATCCAACCGTGACTATTCCCGCGTTGGTGACGCATGTGTTGCCCAAGCCACGGCGCACAACATTGCGCGGTGGCGATGTCACCATTGACACCATTGAACATTGCATGAGCGCGCTTGCGGGCTTGCGCGTTGACAACGCCATTTTGCGTTTGCATGGACCAGAGTTGCCTTGCGGCGATGGCAGCGCGATGCCGTTTGTGCAACCTATTTGCGAAGCTGGTTTGATTGAGCAAGACGCGCCGCGACGAGTGTTTCGTTTGCGCGAAGCCATTGTTGTGGAGGATGCCGACTCCATGATTGCCGCGCTGCCACGCGACGGCGAGGGAATGGAAATCTCATACGACTTGGACTATGGCGCAAAAGAGCTCAGAATACCGCGCCAAACCATGGTTTTTGATCCAACGCGCAGCGACTATTCCACGGACATTGCGCCTGCGCGCACATTTAGTTTGCAAGAAGAGGCCGAGGCCATTTGGGCGGCCGGCTTGTGCCGCCATCTGACCGTGCGCGACGCCTTGGTCATTGGCGACAATGGTCCAATTGAAAATGCGTTCCGCTTTAACGATGAGCCAGTGCGCCACAAATTGCTGGATGTGCTTGGCGATTTATATTTGGCTGGTCGACCTATTCAGTGCCGCATTGTTGCGCACCGCAGTGGTCACGGACTGAACCGGCAAATGTGCCAGCGACTTCTGCGCGCCATGAAAGCCGCGGACTTGGCTGAAAGTTTGGTGGCAGGCCAAGCCATGGACGCGCGCGCCATTGCAAAAGTTTTGCCGCATCGATATCCAATGTTGTTGGTTGATCGCGTTGTTGAAATGGACGCCAATCGGCGCGCTGTTGGCGTGAAAAATGTCACCATGAATGAACCATTTTTTCAAGGTCATTATCCAGGCACTCCCATTATGCCGGGCGTGTTGATTGTGGAGGCCATGGCGCAATTAGGCGGACTCATGCTCAGCCAAACTTTGGAACATTCCGGCCGCGTGGCCATGCTGCTGAGTTTGGACCGCGTGAAATTGCGTAAACCCGTTGTGCCGGGCGATCAATTAGTTCTTGAAGTTGAAACTGTGCGCGCCAATGCCCGAACCGCCTCCGTAAAATGCCGCGCCACGGTGGGTGGAAAATCCGCCGCAGAGGCTGAAATTCGCTTTATGATGGTGGATTCCACCGAAGCCTGATCTTTTATTTTTACAACATTCTTTCATGACAAAAATTCATCCCACCGCAATCATCGATCCATCCGTCAAACTGGCCGCCGGTGTGACCATTGGACCATGGTGCGTCATTGGTCCCGAGTGTGAAATTGGCGAAGGCAGCGAACTTGTGAGCCATGTTCACATGGATCGATACACCAGCATTGGACGCGAGAATGTGTTGCATCCGTTCACCATTGTGGGTGGTCCGCCACAAGATAAAAAATTCGCGGGCGAGCGCACAACGCTTGAGATGGGCGACCGCAACCACATTCGCGAGTTCGCATCCATTCATCGCGGCACTGGCAATGGAAGTGGCGCGACCAAGATCGGCAGCGACAATTTGGTCATGGGTTGCGTGCACATTGCGCACGATTGCCAAATTGGTTCGCATGTCATTCTTGCCAACAACGCAATGTTGGCGGGACATGTCACCGTGTGCGACTATGTGAATGTTGGCGGAGGTTGCGGGCTGCACCACTTTGTGCGCCTGAACACGTGCGCATTTCTTGGAGCCATGGCGCGCGTGAGCAAAGATGTTCCGCCGTACATGATTGCCGAGGGCAACCCCGCGGAGGTGCGCGGACACAATGCAATCGCCATGAAGCGCCGCGGTTTTTCCGACGACGAAGTGGACGCCATGAAGGAGGCTTACAAGCGCCTCTTCCGCGAACGCGGCGGAAGCATTATGGAAAAAGTTGCCAAATTACGGGCGCAATTCCCTACTTTTACAACTATTGCTCAAGTGTGCGACGCCGTGCTTGAGGCTGGAGATGGCACGCATGGCCGCTCACAAGAGGCGTTGCGTCCTGACGACAAGCGAAACCATCCATCCATCGCCGCGGCGGCTTCCACTGTTCATAAAAAATAAATCCACTCGAGTACACACCATGAGTTCAGCAAAAAACGACGAGCGCCTGCAAGAACAAATGGAAAAAACAGAGGCCGCGCTTCGCCGTGGCCAATGGTTTGAAGCTGAACGTCTTGCGCAACGCGCCATGGAAATGGCGCGGCGCTCCGAGGACTTTGGAGCCATGGCGCGCATTTGCATGCCGCTGCAAGAGGCCCGTCGTCAACGCGTGCAAGCCGCGCTTGATCTGAAAAAAATCCGCGTGTTGTACGAAGGCAACATGGAAGAAATTAAAGTTGAGTCTGGTTGCTATTTGGTCATGCCAATGCAACTTGTTGGCGCGGACGCGCGACGACTTCGCTTGGCCGCGCTGCGCGATGAAAAACCCGCCACGGTGATTTGCTGCGAGCCACCAAACTTGCGCGGCAAGTGGCCCATTGTTGCCATTGGCGTAGTGACCGTGCGCGCCTACGTTGATCCGCCTGAAAATGAGAAGAAGCCCAGCATGAAGTGGTATGTCAACGCCATGGAAGCGCTTGGCGACGCTGGCTTGACGGGTACGCATGTGGATTCTGGCATGGACCTTGATAGGCAAATTGACGCGGTTTTAGGGCTTTTAGACTCTGTTCCAGATCATGAAGGTTTGCACCATGTGCTAGCGGACATGTGCCGCGAAGCCGAAAAAGGTTTTGAACGCAGCGAACCCACGGCCCTTTCGGAACTTGACGCCGAACTTGCTCTTGAAGACGACACACAAAACGACGATCAAGGCGAATAATTTTCGCTCATCATGTTGGGCGAATATATTTGGGCAAATCTTTTTTAAACGCGTGTGACTCCGCGCACGTTTCCGTATTGACGCTTGTACCACTACAACCGTTGCATGAAACCTCAAGCGCCGCTTTCACCTTCAACTCCAATCAAGTCCCTCTTGCAAACCGCGACCAAGTCGACGCGCGCCAGTTGCTTCAATAACATACGCGTCTTCAACGCGCACGCCGCCAACAGCTTTGCAATACAAGCCGGGCTCAATAGTGATGACATCGCCGGCCACCAAGGGCAACCCACCGATATCTATAAGCGGCGGCTCATGCACATCAAGGCCAAGACCGTGTCCAGTTCCATGCACCATGCCACACCAAGAATCTGGCGCATCTACTGGTGGCGTGCCGCTGCTGAATCCATGCTCATGAATGACGCGCAACGTTTCGCCGTGTACAGCGCTGCCCGTTGCACCAATTTTGGCGGCGCGCACAGCGGCGGCCTTGGCTTGCACAACGGCTTTGTGCATTTTTTCTGCTTGCGGCAAAACCTTGCCATGCACCACGGTTCGCGTGCAATCGCCCCAATATCCGCTTCTTTTTGACTTTGGAAAAATATCCACCATGATCAATTCACCCGTGCGCAAAACGCCGTCGCCATCATGGTGGCAGTCGGCGCCTTGGGGACCACCTGCAACAATGGAGCGCGGATTTTCAAATCCATGACGCGCAAAAAATATGTCAATCTCCGCGCGCACTCGCTCGCTCGTCAGTGGTGCGCCTTCGTAAACCAACTCGCCGTTGGCATTCACGCCTGCGCGCGCAATCAATCTGCACGCCAACTCAATCGCGTCCTCGGTGGTGCGCTGCGATTCATCCATGGCTTTCAACTCGGCCGCGTCCTTGCTGCGGCGCGCCGATTGAAACAATTCCAAATCGCAGCGCATGGAAATTCCAGCGTCCGCCAACACGTGCATGAAGAGCGCTGGAAAAGTTCGATCACACACCGCTCGCTTCACGCCCGCGCGGAGCACGCATTGCGCCAACGCTTGCGCGGTGGAAATGTCGCGCTCGCCAGACAAGCCTGTAGTAGGAGCAAATTCACTGGGCGAAGCAAACTTATCCGCGCGCGCGTGTTGCCTGGCACGATCCAGTTCTATGTCGCGCACAATCAGTGTTCGCTTGCGCGCGCCATTGGCCGCGGAAATATCAGCGAAAGCCAGTGGGTCCCCCACACGAAAGCGCGTCTGGTGAAAAAGAGTCAAATTGGTTGCGGAAATACCGCCCATGACAATGGCTTCGTCGTTGGAGATCATAAAAGTATCGTAAACGCAACTTACGTTTCAGTCCTCCATCAATTCGCACATTGACTCGCCTTGCTTTGCTTTCCTCATTCAAGCGCACCACCACGCGCAACTTCACCCACGCTCACGACAGCGCTTACCGCGACCCAACTGAAATCAGCCGCGCGAAATTCGCCTGTGCTTAAACTTGGTTGGAACGCTGTCGGGCCCCGCGCCATTGCGCTTGCGGTGATCGGATTCGTACTCGCT
>CAJACJ010000070.1 GCA_903938205.1 uncultured bacterium | reverse complement strand
AGTTGTGTCCGTCAGCGAACTTGAGGAAGTCACCGTGCAGTGGTGCAACGAGATGCTGGCGAATTCTCCAACTGCTCTGCGCGCGATCAAAGTTGCTTTGAACGCGGACTGCGATGGCCAAGCTGGTCTTCAAGAACTTTCTGGTCTTGCCACCATGTTGTATTACATGACCGATGAGGCCAAAGAGGGCAAGAACGCACAACTTGAAAAGCGTGTTGCAGATTTCCGAAAGCACGCGCCGTAATGAAATCCGCGCGACCGTCCACGGCCGCGGTATGGGTATCCGCGCTTCGACCCAAGACACTCGGCGCATCTTTATGTCCCGTGCTGATAGGTGGCGCGCTTGCCTATCACGATGGCGCGTTGAATGATGCGCTGCAATGGAAACTTGTAGGCGCCGCATTTGTTGGCGCATGTCTTTTACAAATCGCCAGCAATTTTGCCAATGATCTTTTTGACGGACTGCGGGGCACTGATTCAGGCGAGCGACTTGGACCAACACGTGCGGTTGGTGGCAACCTTGTCACGCCGCGCGCCATGGCGGCGGCGCTGTGCATTGCGCTTCTTTTTGCGGTGTTTCCTGCATGGTTTCTAGCAAGTCATTCGGGCATTGCCTTTGCAATTATTGGCGTATCTGGCGCGATTGCGGCGGTGGGGTACACCGCACCGCCATTCTCGCTTGCTTACAGAGGGCTTGGCGATTTATTTGTGTTTGTGTTCTTTGGTCCAATCGCGGTGGCGGGAACCCGCGCCGCGTGCGATGGCATGTGGACAACATCTGCGCTTTTATGTGGTCTTGCTTCTGGCGCGATCGCCGTCTGTCTTCTTTCCACAAATAATCTTCGTGATCGCGTGGGTGATTTACGCAATGGCAAGCGAACACTAGTGGCGCGTTATGGCGAGCGTTTTGGCCGCGCGCAAATTTTTATCTGTCATGCAATTGCATGTGTCGTTCCCATATTCGCAGTTTTGGTGTTGCAACTTCCACCCACGGTCATGCTCGCCTCATTCATAGCAATTCTGTTCGCGCCAGCGTCCATCACAATTGCGCGCGGACGCGATGGCGCTGCGCTGAATAAAAATCTGGCCATGTTTGGCGCGCTGCTGTATGTGTACGGCGTCGCCTTCGCGCTGGGTATGTGGTTCGGCATTTCCATGGGCGGGGGAGTGAAATGAATTTAGAGATGCTGCGAGTGTCGCTCCCAGTACGTGCCCATGCGCGGAAGCTTGTTGGTGTTGATGCGCGTGAAATTATTTTTGTCGCCGCGCGTGATCAAGAACACATTGGCTTTGGCGAATGCGCGCCGCTGCCAGGCATTCATTCAGAAACGCTTGAATTCTGCATGAAATCGATAGAAAATTGGAGCAACAGACTTGGCGAAATGAACTCGCTTGTGCCGTGCGCCGCGTTCGCTTTGTCGTGCGCCATGGAAACACTCAACGGCTTTGGCGCGTTCCCAGTCGCCCCTGCAAAAGTGGCGCATTTTTTTCCAGGCACATTCGCGCAGTGCGACCAGAAAGCGATTGATTCTTTACTTGGAGCCAGCGTTGTAAAAATTAAATTTGGCCGCGACAGTGAATCCAATGATCGCGCGTTGTTGGCGCGGTTGTGCAGCGCGCTGCCCGCAGTGCAGTTTCGTATTGACGCAAATCGACTTTTGTCACGTGACGAGTGTGTTGCCCGACTTGTTGGAATAGACGCATCGCGTATTGAATATCTGGAAGATCCGCTGCGTGATCCGTCGCAACTTGCACAACTTGCAAAAGCCACTGGCATTTCCATTGCGCTTGATGAAACTGTTGTTGACCAATCCACACAGGCGCACGCGCTTCGCGAATCGCTGGCGCGAGATGGTTGCGTTGCCGCGTGGGTCTTGCGCATGTCCACGATTGGCTCGCTGGACGCCATTCGCGCCATGGCTGCGGAGGCCGCGCGACTTTCGGCGGACGCCGTGATTTCCACCGCGTACGAAAGTTCGTATTCACTGCGCGTGGCTGTTCATGTGGCCGCATCCATTCCAAATGCAACGCGCGCCCACGGAATTGGCACCGCCTCACTTCTTGAGCAAGATTCTTGCGAGCCAGCAATTGCGCGCAATGGTTTCATCGATGGCGCGCCGCTTCCTATTCCATTCGCAGAGGCGTGGGAATGAACGCGGGTGCACTAGTCGCTTACGAGATTGTTGCAGGTGAAAACCCGCTGCCAACGCTATGTTCTGCCTGGTCGCGTGGCGAAAGAGTTTTTCTAGTTTCCAAAAATCATTCCACAGTTGCTCGCCAACAAGTACTCAACGCCGCGCGCGTGAGTGACGTTCTTCAAACAATCACGCACGACCAGGCGGTCCAAAAAATAAATCTTGATTCATGTCCACCAACTGCTTCCGTGATTATTGAAACCAGTGGTTCCACTGCCGCGCCTCGGTTGATTGAACTTGGTCTTGATGCGCTTGTGGCTAGTGCACGCATTGGCGCGCGCGCGATTGCGTTTGGTCCTGGCGATCTTTGGCACGCCTCTCTTCCCGCCACACATATTGGCGGCTTAATGATTCACATTCGTTCACTGGTTCTTGGTGGTGCGGTTCGTCACGCCGGCGCACCCAAATGTTGGTCCGACCTGAATGGCGTGACTCATATTTCGCTTGTGGCGGCGCAATTAGCCCGTCTTTTGGAAGATACGAATCGTCCGCCTGCATCGCTTAAAGCCGTCATGCTTGGTGGTGGACCAAGTTCGCAATCTCTGCGTGAGAGTGCGCTGCGCAAAGGTCTTCCACTGTTCGCAACTTACGGAATGACGGAAACTGCATCGCAAGTTGTAACTGGTCCCATTGCCATTGGCGACGCGGCCACGCTTGCGGGCGCGCCACTTCCTGGCATTCAAATCTCAATTGATTCTTCCAACAATGAAATTCTTGTTGGCAGTCCAACTCTTGCGCGCGGAACACTTGTCAATGGCGCTCTTGTTCCGTTCACAGTTCCGCTGCGCACGCGCGATGTTGGTTGCTTTGACGAGCATGGTCGTCTTCATATTTCTGGTCGACTTGACGCCATGTTTATTTCTGGTGGCCGCAATATTCAGCCTGAAATCATCGAGCGCGCTCTTGCGGAATTGCCGGGCGTGCGCTCATGCTGCGTTGTGGGAATTGCCCATGAAAAGTGGGGAATGCGTCCAGTTGTGTTTGTGCAACTTGTTCAATCGCCGCAAGGCAATTCATCGGATAGCCACACCCCAACTAGTAATTCGCCACGCATGTCGCTGGCCGAGCAACTTCGTCAAACATTGGAACCATTTCTTATTCCAGACATGTTTTTGGAAATGCCCCCAGAAAATACTTCGCGCATGAAGTATTCACGCTCGGAGTTGGCGCAGCGCCTTGTCCAAGGCGAGCGCTTTCGCCAACTTGATTAAATCGCTTTAAGAAATTTTCGCGGTTCGGTTTTGAGTTTCCACAATCCACTTTCGAAAGGCCTCGGGCAAGTCAACGCTGACGCCAGTTGCGACATTCATGGCCACGCGTTTCACTTGCGCTTGCATTGCCATTTTCCCATCAATTGAAAAAGTCCATGCCAAGGTGTAACTGCTACGGCCAATATGCACGCCGCTTATTTTTGCCGAGAGGCGGTCGCCCACGCGCGCTGGCATTTTATAATTACCTTCGCAATGCACGATTGGAGTGGGCGCAAGCGACCCATCAAGCATGGATCGCAAACTGAAGCCACCAGCTTCCAGCCATTTCTCAAACAACTCCTGTTCAATCTCAAAAATCTTGGGATAAAAAAGAACGCCCGCGGCATCGGTATGGGAAAGGCGAATGACCAACTGATCACTGAAGTCGACAGGATTCATACGAGCAGTCTAAGCGCGGCACGATTCAAAGTGCCCGCAACATTTGCAGCCAGCACCATGTGGAGATAGGAAATGCAATTCGCAAATTTTTATTCGAACAGCCACCAACGTCGCGGCACTTTTTCACCGTATTTCAAGCCAAATCTGCGGCGCGCGGTTTCGCTGATGTAGTCGGAGGCCTCGACAGGGTTGTCCGTGATTCGATACAGCGATCGATCGTGGGGCGAAATAGTTTCGTCGCGAACCAGGCGCTGATCAATGAAGTCAAAGAGTTCGTCCCAATATTCGCAGCCCATCAGCACGATTGGAAAGTTGTCAATTTTTTTTGTCTGAACCAACGTGAGCGCTTCGAACAATTCATCCAACGTTCCAAAGCCGCCCGGCATAACCACAAAGCCGTAGGAATATTTCACCAGCATCACTTTGCGGATAAAGAAATATCGAAACCACACGGTGGTGTCGCAATATGGATTCTCAATTTGCTCGTGTGGCAGCACAATGTTGCAGCCAATGGTTGGCGCGTTCACTTCGCGCGCGCCGCGGTTTGCGGCTTCCATAATGCCGGGTCCGCCGCCAGTCATCACGGTGAAACCGTGCCGGCCAAGTTCCGCGCCAACTTGTCGCGCAAGCGAATACCACTTGTGGTCCTCTTGAAAGCGCGCGCTGCCAAACACCGTGACGCACGGGCCCGCAAAGTGCAACTTGCGAAATCCATTTAAAAATTCCCATGCAATGCGCACAATGCGAAAGAATTCCTCAAGCCGCGGGCGTGGGCCGCTCAACATCATTTGCTCTGGCGGCTCGGATTCAGGGTTGAATTTTTCCGGCGTGGACACGCAAGAAAGAATAGTGCACTTGCAAATGGGCGCTTAAGCAACCACTGTTCTACTGAGCGCGCTTGATTTAACGTCGATTAGCGCTTGCGAAGCCGTTGTAAAATCCATTGTCAACGTTGCCATCACCATCAAAGTCATCCAGTTCCATCGGCGTGCTTGCATCGGCGTGGCCGTCGCAATAAACCGCGTTCACCTTGCCTAAGTTGCGCCCCGCGGGAGTGGCGCGGCACATAGGATCTCCAGGAATACTGCTTGTTGCACCGTCTTCGCCTTTGAGCACGCCATCGACGCCTCCCTGATAGCCGTAATTCAGACCAGTGCTTGGCCCGCCGTCGGCGCGACGTGAGCCCATTGAACCAATAGTGCGCGAGGCCAGCGGGGGATCGATGGTGAAGACGCCGTTCTTTGACCAAGGCGAGTCCATGGTCTGACCAGATGCATTGTTGCTCTGCTCCGCCTTGGTGCCATCGGTATCGCAAAGCGATATGGTGTTGGACGGCGATTGAATGGAACTTATTCGCGCATGAAACGGAACGTTGTAAGGCGAGTTCCATGTGGCGACATGCCGTCCGTTGCCAAGATATTGATAGTTGTAGCCATAGCCGCCGAAAGTCATGGTTGGATCGTGCGCAAAGGGCGTGAGCATGCGCGCCAAATCAGAGCCATTCAGTTGCGGCGAAAGATACATTTCTCGCATTGTCATGTAGGGCCAGATCGCGTCGGCCCAACGTATTCGCGGCGTAGGAGGAGATGGATATGCGCCCGCAGGTAAATAACCCTTTTGATCCAATGTGTAAAGAGTAATTCCCATCGCAAGTTGGCGCAGATTGCCGAGAGACTTGTTGGAGCGAGCCGTGGCGAGTGTGCTCTGT
>CAJACJ010000069.1 GCA_903938205.1 uncultured bacterium | reverse complement strand
CCGCTCCATCAATTTGTATTGCATTCCACGCGCATGCAGGCAACGCATTTGCGCGCAGATTGTGCTCATGAAGGCAACTCCATCAACGCGCGCTCAACAATGTCGCAGGCGTTGTTCATGGCCAAAGTGCATTTTTGCCCCAAGTGCCGCAGCAATGGAATTTGCCACGGATGCGTGGCCACATGCAGCGCGATAGCCAAAGGGCGCGGGGCACCCGCGGCGTTGACAAAGTTGAACACGCCAGGGGGAAGTTGCGTTTGAACATCGTCGCTCACGCCACGAACAATCAGCCATCGCCAACCGGCTTGCGCCGCGGCGCGCGCAAAGTGCGCAGACTCCATGTCCACCATGTCGCAAGAAAATTGCCGCGCGGTTTGTGCTTTCACATGCGTATCGGCCAGTAAAACATCCGCGCAAAAAAGCGGCAGCGCCGCGGAATTCATGGGTGTATCAACAGACGAAAATTCCTTTGACGCAAGCGGGGACGTGTTCACGCCGATTGGCATCCACGGCGCGGGTATCACGCTGCCATTGGGCGCGGTCACGTGCGATGCGATATACGCCTGACCCAACTTGGCGCGCGCACTTAATCCGCCGGCGAGGCCGCACAAGATCACGTTTGTTCCCGCGCCAAATTCATTGGCCAACTCTTTCAGCGCGTGCGCGCAATGTTCGCCAACTCCAATGGTGCGGATCACGCAGCGGTTGCCCAAGCGCTTGCTGGCAATGTCGCTTTCAAAATTCATGGCGCACAACATCAGGGTGGTGGACATATCAATTACGGTATCCGATCTTGTCTGTGCAGCGGTCAGAGTGCGGCAAGATCGGGGCAAGCCCACGCCAATCATCACGGCATGAAATAAATCAAAGAAATCAGCCAATCCGGAAAGCGCGCCACGCGCTCAATTTCAGCGCATTGTCAAGCGATTTGTGACGTTGAACTTGCTCGCTATACTCTTTCCGCTACTGAATTGATCCGTGAATCTGTTTGTATTGGCGCTTGTTTGGCCCCATCGTCTAGCCCGGCTTAGGACATATCCCTCTCACGGATGGAACAGGGGTTCGAATCCCCTTGGGGTCACTTTCACTTCACTGTTCGCAAGAGTCGTTCGACGATTTCGCTCGTTCGCTCTATAGTCCATTGTTCGCCGGCCCCATCGTCTAGCCTGGCTTAGGACACCACCCTTTCAAGGTGGCTACAGGGGTTCAAATCCCCTTGGGGTCATTTCTTCACTCGCGGATTTTATGCAATTTTAATAATTGCAGAATACCCGCGCTCCGTTGCGTGCATGACAATCGGCGCAATTCAAATGGCAGAAAATAAAAAACCATTTCGCGTCCGTCCGCCTCGCGCAAAAATCGCAAATTTTCTTTGGCCCATCATTCGGATTATCACGGGCATCTACCGCGTTGAAAATGTGGTTGAGAAATCCCACCAAATTGTTGGTGATGGAAAATTGATTGATGCGTTGAACCGCGCCACGCGCATGTACACCGAGTGCTCCGCCGAGGACCGCGAGCGCATTCCAAAAACTGGCGCGCTGCTTGTGGTGGCCAATCATCCAATGGGCGCGCCGGACACGCAGCTTATTTCCACGCTGATTGATTCCGTTCGAAGCGATGTGAAATTCATTGCCAATGAACTTTTGTGTCAAATTCCAGTTGTTGCGGAGCGTTCGCTGGGCGTAAAAATTATTGGCAAGCCAACCGTCGCTACAAATATGAACACGCTGCGCGAAGCGTTGCGCTGGCTTTCGAGCGGCGGATGTCTGTGCGTGTTTCCTTCGGGCGAAGTCAGCCATTCCACATGGAGTCGATGGCGCGCCGTGGACGGGTTGTGGCAAACGCAAATTGCCAAATTGGCGCGCATTACCCAGCCCACCGTGTTGCCAGTGTTTATCGCGGGGCGAAATCCATGGTGGTTTCAACTCGCGGGTTTGATTCATCCAATGTTGCGCACGGCGTTGTTGGCGCATTGCTATCCAATTCAGTTTGATAAAAAACTTCCCGTAGCGGTCGGAACGCCTATTCAAGCCAGTGAATTTGAGGCCTTTGAGAGCGATGAAGAATTGATTGGATATTTCCGCCTGCGTACGTATGTGTTGCGCGCGCGGCTGGATGAAAAAGCAGCCAATACAGGCGCCATTACCTACTCAACGCCGTTGCTTGAAAAGCCGCAACATGCGCCGGAGGAATTGGCCGCGGAAATTTCAGGCTTGCCGCAATCCGATTTGTTGCTCAAGCAAGGCGAGTGCGAAGTGTGGTGCACGCAAAGCGAAAAGATTCCGTTGACCATGTTGGAAATTGGCCGCTTGCGTGAGGAGGCCTTCCGCGCCGTTGGCGAAGGCTCGGGCAAAGCCATTGATATAGATCGCTTTGACCGCCACTACCGGCAATTGTTGGTGTGGAACACGCGCACGCAAGAAGTCATGGGTGGCTATCGCATGGGCTTAACCGATGAAATTCTTGCCGCCCACGGAATTGACGGTTTGTACACCAGCACTCTTTTTGATTATTCGCCCAGCATGTTGAAGTCGCTTGGACCGGCGCTTGAACTTGGAAGAAGTTGGGTGGCGCGCGCGCATCAAAAGAAGCCAATGCCTTTATTGTTGTTGTGGCGTGGCATTGCGCGCTTTGCATTGCAGCGGCCGCAGTATGCAATTCTGCTTGGGCCCGTCAGCATTTCAGACGCATATCAAAGCATGTCTAAGCGGCTCATCATGGCGTTTCTGAAAACGCATCACGCCATTGATCGATTTGCAAAAGATGTGAAGCCGAAAAATCCGCCAGTCATGGAGCCGTTTCTAGATTGGGACCCCGCGCACACGCACGCCGCTGTTCGCAATGTCGCCGATGTGGATCGACTCATTCAAGAAGTGGAGGCTGATGGGCGCAAAATGCCGGTGTTGCTGCGGCAATATCTCAAGCTGAATGCGCGCTTGATCGCCTTCAATGTGGATCCGGACTTTGGAAACGTGGTTGATGGACTCATGTTCATGGACTTGCGAAAGATGTCAACGCGTATTCAGGATTACTACTTTGGGCGCGAGCAAGCCGATCAATTTCGAGCGTTTCACGCACGGTCCACTGCGCCGGTTGCTTGAAGTGCTCCTCGTTCAAGCGTCGACTTGTGCGGATCTGTTGCGTAACCCATCTCTTCGCTGACGTGCGGTGAAAGCAAAATTCGCACTTGCTGAATTCATCGCAAGGGGCGAGTATGCGCCTATGCAAGCGATCTCTGTGCAAAGTGCGCAAGGTAATTACGACATTCATGTTGGGGACGCGCTGTTGCAAAGTGTGGGCATGGTCATCGCACAAAAAATCCCAAAGGCTCGCGTGGCGGTACTGGTGGTGGATCAAGCCATTGAGCACACATGGGCGCGTGAAGTTGCGGCTTCGCTTCAAGCGGCAGGTTTGCGCGTGGTCACGCATGTTGTGCATGCCAGCGAGGACAATAAATCCATCGCGCAAGTTGAAAAAGTTTGGCGCTTGCTGCTTGCGGAGCGCGTGCAACGCAGCGATGTCTTGTGCGCAATGGGCGGTGGAATTGTGGGCGATATGGCTGCTTTCGCGGCATCAACGTACATGCGCGGCATTGCCACGGTGATGATTCCCACCACATTGCTTGCCATG
>CAJACJ010000068.1 GCA_903938205.1 uncultured bacterium | reverse complement strand
GCATTACGCAACAAGTCTGTCATGATCAATCTTGTGGGCGTAATACCCGTCGCGCTGAACGATTGTCAAAGTTTGAAAAAGGACATGTCAGAGCACCTTGAAAATGTCGCCGTGCACATATACGGCAAGTCGCCGCGAGCCGGTCGCAAGCTGGGACACATCACAGCCGTTGGCGATAACGCGCAAAGCCTTGCAGACAGAGTCTTCAACGGTGGCTAATCAGCGCTTCAGTTCAACTTGCTTCGGCACGCGGGTGAGCCTTGTCATAGACCTCTCGGGTGCGAGAAGATGTGAGATGCGTATAAATTTGGGTGCTACTTAAACTTTGATGTCCAAGCAACTCCTGCACCTCGCGCAAATTCACGCCGTCGCTCATTAAAAGATGCGTGGCAAATGAATGTCGAATGGTGTGCGGACTGATGTCTGGATCAAGACCGGCTTGCACCAGATATTTTGCAACCTTGCGACGCACCGAGCGCGTGCTCAAGCGCGTTCCATTTTTATTCACGAACAGCGGGGAAGTCGGAGTACGACCAACAGTGCGCTCTGAATCAAGTTTTGCAAGGTAATTCTGCACGGATTCAACTGCTTTTGGATTCAGCGGCACAATGCGTTCACGCTTTCCTTTTCCGCGCAAACTCACGCTTTCCGATCCCGCATCAAACACCACGTCGCCGCGGTTCAGACCAACCACTTCGCTGACGCGCATGCCTGTTGCATAGAGGGATTCAAGAATTGCGCGGTCGCGCGAACCAAGAAGATCTTCCGCATCGGGCGCGGCAAGCAACCGCTCAATTTGATCAACAGTGATCGCTTTGGGCAAACGCTTGGGTTGCTTAGGCGAACGAATCATGGTCATGGGATTACTAGTGGTCAAACCAGTTTTCTCCATCCACTTATGAAATGATCTCAGCGTCGCAATTTTTCGCGCCATGGTGGCCAACGAATATTTCTTTTCACTCAAGTCCGCCAGGAATGCACGCAAGGTTTCCACATCGCACGCCAACATGCGGCTTGTGGCGTTGCGACCTTTCGCATCTGCTTTGCGTGATTCAAGCGCGGTCTTCTCCGCGCCCATGTCCACAGAAAATTTAGCATGAGCGGCCAAGAAATCGGTGTACTGACTTAAATCCATCGCGTAACAGCGACCGGTGTAGGGGCTGAAGTGCCTTTCATCCGCGAGGTAGGCAACGAAACGATCAACGATTGGAATATTTACATGCATGTCAGTCACTCCTTATGAAATTAAATTTCAATCGCCTTCAGAAACGTCTTCCGGCTCAATTGAAACTGGTCTTGAAACACAGTCCGATACAAACGCAGGTTGTGCAAACCCAAATACAGAAGTTTTTGGACCTTCTTTGTCGCAACTCAAAAGATCAATAACTAATAGTCGGAAAAGTCTATTCTCGGACTTTAAGAAAGTCCTAGAATATTTCCAAAAAAACGCAAAAAACCCAAAGGCAGATCTCTGTACCATTGTTCGTTCGAGATTGCGTAGCTCAATTGGTAGAGCAGCCGGCTTTTAACCAGCATGTTCTGGGTTCGAGTCCCAGCGCAATCATTCTTGTTCGGCTCACTTTCAAAAAGAATCCGTATCCCTGATGTTTGTACTGCACGCAAATTGGCACAGTGATCAACTCCACCTTTGGGCAGAGTCAAGCGCTCTCTTTCTGAAGTCGGCGCAAGCCAACAACGGCAAGAAAAATGTTGAAGCTGTCGATGATTCCAAATCAGAAGTGATTCTGAATCATCCATTCGCATGTGGTGAAGCGGAGTTGCGTCAACTTGCCGCAAGAGTGGGATTTAGTGTCGCCGAAAATGCGCCGAGTAGTTCAATGCAACTCGTGCTTCCATTTGATCACAAGAATCCGGCGCCAAGCGATCGTCTAGCCGTGGCCATGGACACGGATGTCGACAACGGAGCGGATTTGCATTTGGACACCGTGCAAGTTCCAACCATCATTGTTGCGGTGAATGAAGTTCAAGAAAAACTTCTCGCGTTTGAAAATGCCGGCGGACTTGATCACGAACACACCGGTCATGAATTTCAATTTTGGTGCGCCGCCGCGCGCTTTGGTCTTGAGCTCATGGAGGACCAACGCGTTGTTCCAACCGTGCAGCAAGATCGCAGCGGCATGGTGAAGGCGCATTGGCGGCCATGGTTGCACGATGCGGCCATCGCCGAGCGCGCGGCCACGCTTTTAGCGGGAATGCCGCCTATTTGTAGGGCTGTGACCGACGCGCATGCCGGCGACGGCTGGCTTGTGTTGGAGTCTTTTCTCAACGCGTGCGTGGATTCATTCTTGCGCCAAGTGATGTTGGCGGAAAATTACGTTGAAGCAATTGAAGATCGCGACCCCACAACTGATCCGCATGTGGCGTGGCTCGGCGGACTTCTTGGCAACAACATCGAGGTGAAAAATCTCGCGGTGGGCGATGTCAGTTTGGTTCGTGGCGTGCGTCAATGGTTGGCCATACTGGAGGACATCGGCGAAGGTCGTCCCATGCATCTTTTGTTGCAACTGGATGAACCTTCAAGCGCGCTCTTCACTAAGCAAGAGGGCGAAGAGGACAAACATCCGTGGCGGCTTTCGTTTCAACTGATTACGACAGAAGATCCGCCAGCGATTATCGAAGCTGAAACAATTTGGGGCCAGGCCTCTGGTCGTGGCGGCGCAAATCAAGCGGCGGAAAAAACAGCGGAGTTGCTCTTAAGTGAGCTCGCGCGTGTTTCTCGTTTGTGGCCAAAGTTTGAAGACGCACTTGAAGAAACGTCTCCAACCGGAATCGATCTCACAACCGCGGAAGCCTATATGTTCTTGCGCGACATTAAGCCGCTGCTTGAAGAGAGCGGTGTGCAGTGCACGGTTCCCGAATGGTGGGGCGCTTCAAGCACGCGCATTGGCGCGAAGTTGTTTATTGAGGGCGATGGACCAAGTCCAGAAATGTTGACAAACTCGCTTGTTGCAGGGCGAAAAGGCGGATTTGGCTTGCACAGTGTGGTGAATTATTCCTGGCAAATTGCGCTGGGTGATCAACCTCTCACCATGGAGGCCTTTGAAGCGTTGGCGCGCAAAGGTTCGCCGTTGGTGCGCATCAACAATCGTTGGGTTGAAATGCGCAAGGAAGATCTTGAAGCAGGTTTGAAATTCTTGAAGCAACATCCAGGCGGACAAATGTCCTTGCTAGAGGCGTTGCGTTTGGCGCATGGCGCTGCCGATGACACGAATGGAATTCCAGTGGTGGGCATGGACGCCAAAGGTTGGGTCGCGGAAGTGTTTGGACCTATCGACGCGGTTGATCGCATGCCGCAATTGGAACAACCAAAATTATTCCAAGGTTCGCTGCGGCCTTATCAATTGTCGGGTCTTCGATGGCTTGCGTTCCTGGGTCGTTACGGACTCGGCGCATGTCTTGCTGATGACATGGGTCTTGGAAAAACAATTCAGTTGATAGCGCTGCTTCAGATTGAGCGACAAGACTGTCCCGAAGGCGAGCGCGTTGGTCCAACATTGTTGGTGGCGCCAATGAGTGTGCTTGGAAATTGGAACCGCGAACTCACTCGCTTTGCGCCGGAATTGACTGTGCATATTCATCACGGACTTGATCGCCCACAAGGCGAAAAGCTAAAGGAAGTGGCGGAGAAATCCGACGTGGTCATTACCACGTACGCATTGGTTGCCCGTGATCAAGAAGACTTGGAGAAGATCGCATGGCGCCGCGTTGCCCTTGACGAAGCGCAACACATTAAGAATCCTCCCACCAAGCAAACCGCGGCTATTCGCGCTATTCAATCGGATCATCGCATTGCGCTGACGGGTACTCCGGTTGAAAATCGTTTGACCGAGTTGTGGTCCATCATGGAATTCTGTACGCCTGGCTACCTTGGAACGCTTGCGGATTTCAAGCGCCGCTTCGCCGTTCCAATTGAGCGCCATCGCGATCGCAATCGCGCGGAGAAGTTGCGCAATTTGGTGCGACCATTCGTGTTGCGCCGCTTGAAGACGGACTTGAATGTCATTAGCGATTTGCCGCCGCTCATTGAGTCGCGCGAACATGTTCCGTTGACCAACGAGCAAATCACGTTGTACGACCAAGTGGTGGAGGAGATGCTTTCCAAGGTTGACCGCGCCGAAGGTTTGCGTCGACGTGGATTGGTGCTGAGCGCGTTGGTGAAGTTGAAACAAATTTGCAATCATCCGTTGCATTTCTTGCGCCAGACGCAATTGCCAGATATCGCCACGGAGGACGCGCTGAAGAACATTGGCGAGTCCGACGATTCGCTTGACACCGCGCTTGCCATTCCTGAAAGCCGCGGTGATCGATCTCTTTCAAGTCGCAGCGGCAAGAGCACGCGCCTGATTGAAATGTTGGAGGAAGTAGTTGCGGCGGGCGATCGCGCGCTCATCTTCACGCAGTATCGACAGATGGGTCATCTTCTTGTGACCATGATTCGCCGCGAGTTGGACACCGAATCATTGTTCTTGCACGGTGGAACGCCGCAAGCCAAACGCGATCAATTTGTGGATCGCTTCCAAGATCCGCAAGGAACGGCGCCGATTTTTGTTCTGAGTTTGAAGGCCGGTGGAGTTGGTTTGAATTTAACTGCCGCCAATCATGTATTTCATTACGACCGTTGGTGGAATCCTGCGGTTGAAAACCAAGCCACGGATCGCGCATTCCGCATCGGTCAATTGCGCACGGTGAATGTGCATAAAATGATTTCGGATGGAACGCTTGAAGAGCGCATCGATCAAATGATTCAACAAAAGATGGAGTTGGCGACGCAGATTATTTCCAGCGGCGAAGCGTGGCTCACTGAACTCAGCACCGGACAATTGCGCGAGATTCTTTCTCTTCGAACCACAGCGTTGGAGGATGTATGAATTTTAATTCGGCCGCTGGCCAACCAAAGAAACCAGACGCGCCACGACGTGTCCGACATGGAATTAAGTTTCGCCGCAAAAACGGTTTGGAAGAATTGCCGTGGACTGCCAAGGCGTTTGTGCAATCCATCCAAGAGAAATCTTCATTTGGCGCGCAAGTGTTGGGCATGGAATACGCCCTCAGTGGTCAGCTCGCTAGTTTTTCTGTCGACGCGGGTTCGGTGGAAGCCCAAGTTCAGGGGCGTGCCTTCAAGCCTTACAGCGTGCGCATTTCATTGGAACATCTCACGCCGGAAAAGTGGTCCGAGGTGGTGCAACTCATGGCCAAAGAAGCCGTATTTTCCGCCAAATTGCTCGTGGGCGAAATGCCGGTGGACATTGAAGAGGTCTTCCAAGAATGCCAAGTGCAATTGCTGCCGCACAGTTGGAAAGATGTCACTCTTGCGTGCGACTGCGGGGAAAAAATTCCTTGCAAGCACATTGTGGCCGTGACGTATTTACTTGCGGAGCGCATTGAAGTTGACCCGCTTGTCATTTTTGCGTTGCGTGGTTTACCTGGAACAAAGTTACTTGAGCGTTTGCAAGAAGCGCGCAATGTTCACTCCGCAGGCGTGAGTCAAAGCCATCAGAGCGTTCAATTGCCTTCGCAAAAAGCCAAGTTGCCACCGCTTGAAAATTGCTTGAATGAATTTTGGAGACCAGGACGGAAGTTAAGTGACTTTCAAGCGTTGCCTGCACAAGAACATATTCCGCATGCGGTGCTTCGTCGCCTTGGCGCAAGTCCGCTTGGAGGGAAATTTCCGCTGGTTGGTTTGCTTGCCAGTGTGCAAGACAGTCTTCGCGCCAAAGTGATCGAATTGCGCCAACGCATCGACGAGGGGACTCCATGATTCAGCCGCCGTATTACCACTATCGACCGCATCCTTGGCATGGATTAGACGCGGGCACCTCACCGCCTGATTTAATGAACGCCTATATAGAGATCACCCCGTTTGATTTGGTGAAATACGAAGTGGACAAGCGCAGTGGCTTTTTGCGCGTGGATCGTCCGCAGCGCACAAGTAGCACGCCGCCAACGCTGTACGGATTTATTCCAAAAACGCTTTGCGGTCCGCGTGTCGCCAAGGTTGGTGGTATTCAAAGCGGCGACAATGATCCGCTAGATATTTGTGTGCTTTCGGAGCGGCCAATTGATCGCGTGGAGGTGATTCTTGAAACACGCGTTCTTGGCGGGCTTTTAATGGAGGACAACGGGCAAGCGGACGACAAGATTGTGGCCGTACTGAAAGACGACGCCATTTGGTCCGAGGCGCGCGACATAAGCGATTTGCCGTCGAGACTTGTGGAGCGCATGCAGCATTATTTTCTCACCTACAAAATGCGTCCAGGCGAACAGTCCACTGTGCAAGTCAAAGTAATTTACGGAGTTGAGCGCGCGCGCACGGTGGTGGAAGCATCCATGGCTGATTATCGCGAAGCGTTTCCGGCTTAATCAATTTTATTCAAGCGACCCTGTTTGTCTTGTGAAGTTTTAAGAAGGATTCACATTCGCCTTGTCAGCATTCGCGCTTGGTTGCGCTTGCGTTTCCGGGAGACGTTTCATTAAATCATCCACGGCGGCGCGTAATTGTGAGTCGAACTTGTTGTGCTCATCAATTGGATTCGCTGGCACGCGGACAGTGGGCATGGCCCCGTTATTTTCCATATCGGCGCCGTCAAGCGTGTACCAACCGCGAAACGGTGTGCGAATGGTTGTCCCATCCGTGAGCGAAGCGCTGCCAGTAGAAATCACTCCGCCGTAGGTTTGCTC
>CAJACJ010000067.1 GCA_903938205.1 uncultured bacterium | reverse complement strand
GATGCGGATGATGTCAAACATTGTGCGGTGGCTCCCACAACTTGCCAGAGATCGTCAATGAGTTGAAATGGTTGGCCACCCACCAAAATGGGAATATTCTTTCCTACGGGCGTGGCGCGTACAGCCGCAATGACATTTTGAACAGATCGAATACGCAGGCTTGTTGTTGCGCTCAGCGCCAAAAGATCGGCGGGTCCGCGATACAACTGCGGAGCGATGGTGTTGGCAATTGCATCGGCGGGAGTGTTCGCCCCAAGGCATTCCACGCTCCAGCCTTCAGTTTCATAAAGGGCGGACAAAATTTTAATCCCAAGATCATGGAAATCACCGCCAACACAAGCAGTAACCACGAGATATCCATTGGGCGCCTTGCGCGGCGTCTTGGAACGAAGCACTTCCAAGATTTGTTGCGTCGCATTGGTGCAATAATGTTCATCGGCAATGCTGGCTTCTTGCACATGCCACATGTGTCCAATTTCAACCATCGCTGGCACCAAAATGCCCTCGCAAATTTGGGCAAAGGCGAGGCCGTTTTGAGACAACTCGGAAATTAGTCGCTCCGCTTCGTTGCGATCCCTACGTAGCAAGTGCATGAGATACATGCGGGCAAGATCTTTGGAAGTTCCGGCTTCTGAAAGTGGACTTGCAACACATTCTTGATTTTGTTGCAGGTGTTCAACCGCATGGTTGATCATTGGCGTTGTCAAATTTGAAATTGGTTTGGGAAACTGTTCAATCAGCACGCTCTTCATGCACTCTAAATTTTTAGAAAGATCGACTGAGTTCAATTCACGGGCAATGAAAGCGGTCTTGGACCATAACGCGTTTCCAATAAAGATTTTCTCTCGATCTAAAGCCACGGCTTCAGCTAGATGAGCGATTCGCGCAAGCACTTCCTGATTCCACATGCGCCGACCATCCGCGCCGTAACGCATTTCCATGGTGTCGTCTTCACGGTATTGCTGGTCAACAGTCCAAGTCGCAATGGCGCGACTGGATGTTTCAATAATCTGGGCAACTTCAACTCTGGAAGAATTCACTTAGGTTTGTTCGTTCATTTCAAAGGGCAGATTCACGAGCCGTGTAAAGAGCGTGATGAAATTATTTTCGCTGTTTGACAGCGGAATGCGCATGTTTATACGGACTCACCATTGCTTGTGGCGCGTTGCGCCATCGCCGCTTCACCATTGGAAAATTCCGCATGTCGCACACGATATTGCATTGACGTGGTGATGAGCGTGGCGTGGCTCCATGTCAATGGACTCACCGAAATTTGCGCACCGGTGTAAGGGTGATACTGCTCGGCCAGAACGCCACTGGACGAGGCGCGCCAATTGGTCCATTCAAGATAGGGAATTGCTTCATCCAGTTCGGCGATGGTTGTTGCTTTGGCAATCAGCCACTGCGCAAACCACAACGTGCAAATGACCCACGGGTTGCCTGGAACATTTTCAAGGTCCCTATGTTCAACTTGTTGATACGGGTCGCGCTCGTAGCGCGCTATGCCGCCAATTTCGGTGCGCACCCAGAGTCGATCGCGGATGGCGCGCATGTGGTCGCACACTCGCGCGTCCT
>CAJACJ010000066.1 GCA_903938205.1 uncultured bacterium | reverse complement strand
CAGGAAAACCCATGGGCTTCTCACTGCAAGAGGCCACTGATCGAGTTGCTGGCATGTTGCGCTCTATTGGACTGGTTGACAACTTTTCGAAAATTATTGTTGTGCTTGGACATGGCTCCACCAGCCTGAATAATCCGCATGAGTCTGCTCACGACTGCGGCGCTTGTGGTGGTCGACGCGGCGGCGCAAATGCGCGGCTCTTTGCCGATCTTGCGAATCGAAACGATGTGCGTGAATCACTGCGAGCAATTGGAATTGACATTCCCTCTGACACATGGTTTGTGGGCGCGCTTCACGACACCGCAAATGATGCAGTGCAGTGCTTTGATTTAGAGGCGTTGCCATTGGCAAGCGCGGCGTCCTTTGATGACGCGTGGCGCGCCCTTGAAATCGCTCGCCGTCACAGCGCCCTTGAACGAGTGCGTCGATTTGAAAGCGCGCCACTTGGACTTTCACCAGACGACGCGCTGCGTCATGTCGAAGAACGCGCGGCCCATCTTGCACAACCACGTCCCGAGTATGGCCACTGCACAAATGCCTGCGCATTTGTAGGACGGCGTTCCATCACGCGCGGTCTACACCTTGATCGGCGCGCATTCTTGGTGAGTTACGACCCAACAACTGATCCAACCAATACAATTCTTGAACGCATTCTTGCGGCAGTTGGTCCGGTTGGCGCGGGGATTAGTTTGGAGTATTACTTTTCCTCGGTGGATCTTGACCGATTTGGTTGCGGCACAAAACTGCCACACAATGTCACTGGATTACTTGGAGTCATGAACGGCCACCGCGGCGACTTGCGCACCGGACTTCCATTGCAAATGGTGGAAATCCACGAGCCAATGCGGCTGTTACTTGTGGTCGAAAGCACTCCCGCGGCTCTGCTAGAAATCGCGGGGCGTCAAGCAGAAGTTCGCGAATTGGTTGTAAACGAATGGGTTCAATTGGTGTCTCTTGACCCAACCACTGGGCGCATGCAGCGTTTCCATAACGGCGCATTCCACGACTGCCGCATCGACAACACGCCTCTTCAATCTGTCAATAGTTCAGTCGAATGGCATGGCTTATCGCGGGAATATGTTTCGCCGGTATTGGTTCTTGCCGGACTCGATATCAAGCCACTCGCGAAGGCGACGACATGACGCATATTGATCTTGATGTGATACAGCGCATCGCGTTGCCAGTATTAATTTTATTACCCATAGCGGCCTCTGCCATGGTGGGTCTCCTCATCATGGCAAGTTCACGCTACCCAAGCGAACGCACGGCAACGCGCATACTGGAAGTTGCGTTGACAATTTCACTTGTACTCAGCGCGCTAGTTGCAATGTGTGCCACGGGAGTATTTGGCGCCGCGCCTTCAACACTTGTTGATTACGGAGCGCTCTTAGAGCTTGGGACATACCGCATTCCAGCGGTCCTTCTGGCTGACTGGAAGGGAGTTGTCTTCTCGCTGTTGTGCGCGTTTCTCACGCTGCTCGTGGCTCGCTTCTCACGCACCTATATGCATCGAGAGGCTGGTTACTTCCGATTTTTCATTCTTCTGGGTGGATTTGCCACCGGCGCACAATTGGTCGCACTGGCAGGCGCGCTTGACATCTTCTTTGCCGGTTGGGAATTGATTGGCATTGGCTCCGCGCTGTTCATTGGCTTCTTTCATGAACGAGCTGAGCCGGTGCGCTCATCACTACGCGCATTCGCAACATACAGACTCTGCGACGCCGGATTTCTTATGGCCATGGTGTGTGCCCATGAAGTTCTAGGCTCTACAACTATCAATGCGCTGGATGGCTCCATTGATTTACCACTGTGGGAATCCACCACCATCGGACTGTTGTTCTTACTTTCAGTGATGGGCAAGTCCGCGCAGTTGCCATTTTCTGGTTGGTTACCCAGGGCAATGGAGGGACCAACTCCAACAAGCGCGCTTTTTTATGGAGGCATTTCACTTCACGCCGGTCTCTTTTTAATGTTGCGCATATCGCCAATCATTAGCGCTTCGCCTGTTGTACAAGT